>NZ_DASVSI010000026.1:0-8980 GCF_036388155.1 Hymenobacter sp.
CTGCCGGAACTATGGGGCCGTTCGCCCCTGCGCGAACTCGCAGAGTCCACGCTACAAGTCATCAGGCTCCCCTCTCTTTGGAAAAGGGTCGGGGGTGAGGTTCCCGGCTGCGCGCCACAGGATAATAAGGCAAGGCTTACACCAGCAAGCTCAGGAAATCGGGCTTGTCGTTGAGGTATTCATAGGAGAAGCCTTCGGCTAGCATTCGGGCCTGAATGCTGGTGATTTCGCCGGGTTGCTTGAGTTCGATGCCGACAAAAACGGGCCCTTTTTCCTTGTTGTTTTTCTTGATGTACTGGAAGTGAATGATGTCGTCGTCGGGGTGCAGCACGCTGTTCACGAAGCGGCGCAGGGCCCCCGGCCGCTGGTCAAACGTGACCATGAAGTAGTGCTTGAGGCCCTGGTAGCGGGTGGCGCGCTCCTTAATGTCTTCCATGCGGGTGATGTCGTTGTTCGAGCCGCTGACCACGCACACCACGGTTTTGCCCTTTATCTGGTCCGCGTATTGGTGCAGGGCCGAGATACTGAGCGTGCCGGCGGGCTCCAGCACCATGCCTTCTTCGTTGTACATCTTCAGCAAATCGAGGCATACCTGACCTTCGGGCACCAGCACCACGTCGTCGAGCAGCTCGCGGCAGAGTCCAAACGTGAGCTCGCCGGGGCACTTCACGGCGGCGCCGTCCACGAAGCTTTCGATGTGGGCGAGCGCCTGCCGCTGCCCCGCTGCCAGCGAGCCGTGCATGGACGGCGCGCCCAGCGGCTGCACGCCAATCAGCTTGGTATGCGGGCTCAGCAGCCGAAACACGCTGCCCACGCCCGAAGCCAGCCCGCCCCCGCCAATGGCCATGAAGCAGTAGTCAATCGGCGCGGTGGCCGCCTTCAGGATTTCCAGCCCTACGGTGGCCTGGCCTTCCACAATGGCCAAATCATCGAAGGGATGCACGAAGGTGCCGCCGCGCTCGTCGCACCAGGCACGGGCCGAACGGAAACAGTCGTCGAAGCTGGCGCCGGTGAGCACGACGTCCACCCATTCCCCGCCGAACAGACGCACCTTATCCACCTTCTGCGCCGGCGTTTGGGCGGGCATGAAAATGCGCCCTTTCAGGCCCAGCAACTGGCAGGCGTAGGCCACGCCCTGGGCGTGGTTGCCGGCACTGGCGCATACTATTTCGCGTTCGCCGGCGCCCTTTGGCAGCGTGCTCATCTTGTGGTAGGCCCCCCGGATTTTGTAGGACCGCACCACCTGCAAATCTTCCCGCTTCAGCAGCACCGTGGCGCCGTAGGTGCGCGAGAGGCCGAGATTTTGCATCAGCGGCGTCTTGTAAATGACACCCTTGAGGTTGCGCGCCGCCCGCTCCACGTTTTTCAGAGTCACGGCGGGCGGGGCGGTGGTAGCGTTTTCCATTGGAAATGCGTGGAATGATGAGAAAACCAGAACGCCAAACTGAGCGCAGCCAAGGCATCTCTACTGCTGTACTCACCCTCACAAGTGGCGCAATAAAGACGCTTCGACCACGCTCAGCACGACGTGTTCCGGGCGTTGAGTTGGCTAGCTTAGCGCTTCTACCTTCTCTGCGGCTTTGGAGCGCAGTTCGCGCACGGTGGCGCCGGTCTGCCACAGCTCGGAGTCGCGTACTTCTTTCAGTTCGGCGTCTAGCTCCTGGCGGTAGTTGGGCGTGGTGCCGCGCTCGATGGTGCGGCGGGCTTCCTCGCCGCTGGCCACGCTGTCGTACAGTTCGTTGAGCACGGGCAGCGTGGCTTCGCGGAAGCGGCCTTTCCAGTCGAGGGCGCCGCGCTGGGCCGTCACGGAACAGTTGGCAAACATCCAGTCCATGCCGTTTTCGCCCACCAGCGGCACGAGGCTCTGGGTGAGCTCCTCCACCGTTTCGTTGAAGGCTTCGGAGGGCGAGTGGCCGCGCTGGCGCAGCACCTGGTACTGTGCCTCGATGATGCCGGCCAGGGCGCCCATCAGCACGCCGCGCTCGCCGGTGAGGTCGGAGTACACTTCCTTCTTGAAATCAGTCTCAAACAAGTAGCCCGAGCCCACGCCGATGCCCATGGCCACGGCCTTTTCGTAGGCGTGCCCGCTGGCGTCCTGGTACACCGCAAACGACGAGTTGAGCCCACCGCCGGCCACAAACAAGCGGCGCAAGCTGGTGCCGCTGCCCTTGGGCGCCACCAAAATCACGTCCACCTCCGGGGGCGGGATGATGCCGGTTTGGTCGTTGAACGTGATGCCGAAGCCGTGCGAGAAATACAGGGTTTTGCCGGGCGTGAGGCGCTGCTTGAGCATGGGCCACAGCGCAATCTGGCCGGCATCAGACAGCAGGTTGCAGATGATGGTGCCGCGCTCGGCCGCTTCTTCCAGCGAAAACAGCGTTTCGCCCTCCACCCAACCGTCCTTGAGGGCGCGGTCCCAGGAGGGCGTCCCTTGCCGCTGGCCCACGATGACGTTGAAGCCGTTGTCGCGCATGTTCATGGCCTGGCCGGGGCCCTGCACGCCGTAGCCAATCACGGCAATGGTGTCGTGTTGCAGCACGGCAAGTGCTTGTTCCAGCGGAAACTCCTCGCGGGTCACTACGTTTTCGTCGACGCCGCCAAAATTGATTTGTGCCATGGGGATGAAGGATTGGGTTGTAGCGTGGACTTTTAGTCCGCGCATGGGTTGAGAATTAGCGTTGGGTCGCGGACTAAAAGTCCGCGCTACTTTACATTGCGAACACGCCGTCGCGGTCGTTCAGAAATTCATTTTCAATGACTTCAACCCCAGGCTTGGCTCGCTCAAACTCGTGGAGTTGGCGGTTGAAGCCGTCGCTGGCTTTGATGATAGCGATGCGAGCGCTGCGCACGAATTCGATGAGGCCAAAGGGCTGCAGGGCGCGCAGCAGCGCGTCGGTTTCTTGGCGGTGGCCGGTGGTTTCGAACACCGTATAATCCTTGCGAATGACCACGGCGCGGGCCCCGTTTTCGCGCAGCAACCGCTCCACTAGCGCCCGCTCGGCAATCACGTCGGTGGGCACTTTGTAGAGGGCCATTTCCTGCCACACCACTTCTTCGTTGGAGTTAAAATACACTTTCAGTACCTCCACTTGCTTCTCCATTTGCCGCGCGATTTTGCGCACCACGTCCTCCGTTTCGGTGATGACGATGTTGAAGCGGTGGATGCCTTCAATCTCCGACGGCGACGTGTTCAGGCTTTCGATGTTGATTTTGCGGCGCGAAAAGACAATGGCAATGCGGTTGAGCAGCCCAATGTGGTTTTCGGTGTAAGCCGTGATGTTGTATTCCTGGCGTTCCATGGATGCTTTTCAATAAAAGGGCCCCGCACTACCGCAGGCGGATTTCGCTGACGCTGCACCCTTGCGGCACCATTGGAAAGATGTTTTGCTCCTGGGCCACCATCACCTCCAGCATGTAGGAGCCCGGATGGGCCAGCATGGCCTGGAGCGCCGGCCGTAATTCGGGCCGCTCCGCTACGCTTTGCCCTGCTATGCCGTAGCCGCTGGCCACCTTCACGTAGTCGGGGCTTTGGATGTTGACAAACGAGTAGCGGCGTTCGCTAAATAGCTCCTGCCACTGCCGCACCATGCCCAGGAACTGGTTGTTGAGCACGATGATTTTCACGGCCGTGCCGGTTTGCATGAGCGTGCCCAGCTCCTGAATCGTCATCTGCACGCCGCCGTCGCCGATGATGGCCACCACCGTGCGGGTTGGCGCGCCATATTTGGCCCCAATAGCAGCCGGCAGGGCGAAACCCATGGTGCCCAGCCCGCCGCTGGTGATGTGGCGGCGCGACTGCTCCATGCGGGCGTAGCGGCAGGTCACCATCTGGTGCTGGCCCACGTCGCTCACCAAAATGGCCTCGCCCTCGGTCAGCTCGTTGAGCTGCTGAATGACTTCCGCCATGGTCAGCTCGCCCGTAGTCGGGAACAGGGCATCCTGAATCACGGCATCCACTTCCTGCGCTTGGAAGTTGTCGAAACGCTGCCGCCAGGCCGGATGAGTGCGCTGTTCTACTGCCTGCGTGAGCAGCGGCAGCGTGTGCTTGCAGTCGCCCCACACGGCCACGGTGGTAGCCACGTTTTTGTCGATTTCGGTGGGGTCGATGTCCAGGTGAATCACCTTGGCTTGGCGGGCATATTTGTCGAGGCGACCCGTCACCCGGTCATCGAAGCGCATGCCGATGGCAATGAGCACATCGCACTCATTGGTGAGGACGTTGGGACCGTAGTTGCCGTGCATGCCCAGCATGCCCACGTTCAGCGGATGAGCGGTGGGCAGCACCCCGGCGCCGAGGATGGTCCAGGCCGCGGGAACGCCGCTTTTTTCAATGAACTGCTGAAACTCGCGCTCGGCCCCGCCCAGCACCACGCCCTGTCCCCACAGTACTAGCGGCCGTTGCGCCTGGTTGATGAGCGCGGCGGCTTCGGCCACGGCTTCGGGGCGCACCAGCGGCGCTGGGCGGTAGCTGCGAATGTGCGTGCAGGGCGTGTACTCCGCGAATGGCAGCTCTTCGAGCTGGGCGTTTTTGGTGATGTCAATCAGCACCGGGCCGGGCCGGCCGCTGCGGGCAATGTAGAAGGCCTTGGCCAGAATACCGGGGATTTCGCGGGCCTCCGTTACTTGGTAATTCCACTTCGTGACTGGCGCCGTGATGTTGATAACGTCAATTTCCTGGAAGGCATCACTGCCGAGCAAATGCGCAAACACCTGCCCAGTGATGCACACCAGCGGCGTGCTGTCAATCTGCGCATCGGCCAAACCAGTTACCAGATTGGTAGCGCCGGGCCCGCTGGTGGCAAACACCACCCCCACTTTGCCCGAAGCGCGCGCATACCCCTGCCCCGCGTGAATGCCCCCCTGCTCGTGCCGCACCAGCACATGGTTCAGCTGCTCCTTGAAGTCATAAAGCGCATCATAAATCGGCAGGATGGCGCCGCCCGGATACCCGAAAATCGTGTCCACGCCTTCGGCCAGCAGGCCCAGCAGCAACGCTTCGGCCCCGGAAACCTCGCGGGTTTCGGTCGTGGGCGCATCCAGAACGGGGAGGGCTTGCGGGTTCATGGCAGGTGGGCGTTGAAGTGAAGAACTTTATTATGACCGTCCTGCTCATCTGGCGTTCGCGCAGCCGAAGCATCTCTACTGCGAGAGTAATCATTTACTACTGCGGGAGAGATGCTTCGACAAGCTCAGCATGACGGTCTTTTTACTCTTAATTATCTGTGATGCAGCCGTTGCTGGCCGTGCTCACCGTTCGGATGTATTTGCGGAGCACGCCGCGGTCGGCATTCGGCGCGGGCGGGCTCCACTGGGCGCGGCGGGTTTGCAGCGTGGCGGCGTCGACTTGCACGTCGATGGTGTTGGCGGTGGCGTCGAGCACAATCCAGTCGCCGTTTTCGACCAGGGCAATGGGGCCACCGTCGTAGGCCTCGGGGCAGACGTGGCCGATGACAAAGCCGTGGGTGCCGCCCGAAAACCGGCCGTCGGTAATCAGAGCGACCTTGTTGCCCAGGCCCGCACCCATGATGGCGGAGGTTGGCTTGAGCATTTCGGGCATGCCTGGCCCGCCCTTCGGCCCCACGTAACGGATGACGACGACGTGGCCGGCTTCCACCAAGCCCTGCGTCAGGCCGTCGTTGATTTCTTCCTCGGAATTGAACACGATGGCGGGACCGGCGAACTGCTCGCCTTCTTTGCCCGAAATCTTGGCCACAGCGCCTTCCGGAGCCAGGTTGCCGTAGAGAATCTGAATGTGGCCGTCGGCTTTGAGCGGGCTCGATTGCGGCCGCAACAGGTCCTGTTCGGCGCCCAGCGGCTTGATGTCGGCCAGGTTTTCGGCCAGCGTTTGGCCGGTCACGGTGAGGGTGTCGCCTGAAATCAGGCCCTCCTGCAGCAAGGTTTTCAGCACGGCCGGCACGCCGCCCAACGCCGAAATGTCTTCCATGAGGTACTTGCCGCTGGGCTTGAGGTCGGCCAGCACCGGGATGCGGTTACTGATGGCCTGAAAGTCGGCCAGGGTCAGTTTCACGCCGGCCGCGTCGGCAATGGCGATGAGGTGAATGACGGCGTTGGTGGAGCCGCCCAGCACGGTCGTCACCACCATGGCATTCTCGAAGGCCTCGCGGGTGAGGATGTCGCGGGGCTTGATGTCGCGCTCCAGTAGCAGGCGCAGGTAGTGGCCGGTGTCGAGGCATTCCTGCATTTTATTGGCGCTGATGGCCGTGGACGAGGACGAAAACGGCACCGACATGCCCAGCGTCTCGATGGCCGCGGCCATGGTGTTGGCGGTGTACATGCCGCCGCAGGCCCCCGGCCCGGGGCAGGCGTTATGGATGATGCCCTTGTAGTCTTCCTCCGACAGCTGGCCCTGCAACTTCTGCCCGTAGGCCTCGAAACAGGACACGATGTTCAGCGACTTGCCCTTGTAGCTGCCGCCTTTGATGGTGCCGCCGTACACCATCAGCGCCGGACGGTTGAGGCGGGCCATGGCGATGAGGGCGCCGGGCATGTTTTTATCGCAGCCCACCACGCAGGCCAGCGCGTCGTAGTTGTGGGCCCCGGCCATGGCCTCAATCGAGTCGGCTATTATCTCCCTCGACACCAGCGAGTAACGCATGCCCGGCGTGCCGTTGGTGATGCCGTCGCTCACGCCGATGGTGTTGAAGCGCAGCCCCACCAATCCTTGCGCTGCCAGCCCGCGCTTCACTTCATCGGCCAGGCCGTCGAGGTGCATGTTGCAGGTGTTGCCCTCAAAGCCGGTGGAGCACACGCCCACGAACGGCTTCCGCAAGTCCGCATCCGACAGGCCCGCCCCGATGAGCATGGCCTGCGAGGCCGGCAAACTGTCGTCCTGGGTGTAAATGCGGCTGTATTTGTTGAGGACCATTGGGGGACTGAGTGGCGGATTTTCTGATTTGGAACGTCATACTGAGCGCAGTCGGTGGACCTCACCCCCGGCCCTGCCGGGTACGACCCCTCTCCAAAAAAGAGGGGAGCCACGGCGGCGCGGCTGTAGCGTGGACTTTCAGTCCGCGCGTGAACTGCATTGATGTGGGCCACTCGCAGACTAAAAGTCCGCGCTACACTTCGTCAGGCTCCCCTCTCCGCGGGCTTCGCGCATCAAGCGAACCGGGGTCGTACCCGGCAGGGCCGGGGGTGAGGTTAAGCAGACACCTCTGCCGCTACCGTCTCCCCCATCACCAGGGCCGTGTAGCGCTGCGCTAGTTGGGCTCCAATGGTCTGCTCGAAGGGCTGCTCGAACACCACGTCATCTACTGAGGCAATGCCGATGACTTCGGCCGCCGTGCCCGTCATGAAGGCGCCGGTGGCACCTCGTAGCTCCTCGGGGCGGAAGAATTTCTCGGTGACCTTGATGCCGGACTCGCGGGCCAAATCGATGATGGTGTTGCGGGTGATGCCGCGCAGGATGCTGCCGCCGGGGGCGGTGAACAGCTCGCCGTTTTTCTCGAAGAAGAAGTTGGCGCCGGGCCCTTCGGCCACGTAGCCGTTCATGTCCAGCAGCAAGGCTTCGTCGAAGCCGCGGCCTTTGGCTTCGGAGCTGGCGATGATGGAGTTGGCGTAGTGGCCCGACACCTTGGCTTCGATGGGCACCGCTTTGGGGTTGGGCCGCTCGTAGGGCGACACGGTGAGGCGCAGGCTCTGGCTGCCCAGGTACCGGTCCCATTTCCACACGGCCATGAGCAGGTTGGCGCTGGCCGGCGCGGTTAGGGTCATGTGCGGCGTGGCGGCGAAGGCCAGCGGCCGGATGTAGGCGTCGGCGAGGTTGTTTTTGGTCAGCAACTGGTAGCTGATTTCCGTCAGTTCCTCTACCGAATACTCGAGCGGCAAGCCAATGGACTGACAGGAATAATGCAGCCGCTCGTAGTGCTCGCGGGCCTTGAAAATGCGGGTACCCTGCGCCGTATTGTAGGCCCGGATGCCTTCAAACACGGCATAGCCGTAGTGCAGCGACTGGGCGTAGACGCCACAAGTGGCTTGGGCAGCCGGCACAAATTCGCCGTCTAGAAAAACGAGGGTGCTGTTGTCGAAATACATGAAAAAGTGAAGGGGTTGTAAGAATTTGGGCAACAAAAAACCTTTCCGAGCGCGGGGCTGAGAAAGGCTTTTTGCTTGCAGGCAAGAAGGCACTTTCAGCCCGACGGCTGGTTGATAATGACTAGGACGACGCGCTTGAAAGAGAAGCTCATGGCAGTGAAAAGAGGGTGCTGGCCGAAACCAAGCCGCGGGTTAGTGCTTAGCTTGCGCCGTGCGGATGGGCAAAACCTGGCGGCCCTCAATTCGGGCGTCAGGACCTACGCAACCCGCGCTGGCAGCCAGTTGGTGAGTGCAATGCTACAGGAGCCCGCCGCGCAGTGGAAATGCATTTTCAGACGGCTTACTATTTCTAAGCAGGAATTTTATTTCTGCAACGCGCTGACCTACAGCGCTTAAAACAACATCGGATTACGATGGCAAACGAGAACAACGACCCGGTTTTTCAATTGGTTAAGTCGCTGAACCGCTCCGAAAAGCGGCACTTCCGGCTGTTTGCCAACCGGCAAGGGTCGAGCGAAGGGCTGAAGTTTTTGCAGCTCTTTGACGCCCTCGAAGACGCCGCGCATTACGACGATGAGCGCATTCTGGCGCAAGTGCCGGCCATCAAAAAAGTGCAGCTCGCCAACCTCAAGGCCAACCTGTACCGGCAGCTGCTGGCCAGCCTGCGCATGTACCACGCCGGCCAAAACCTCGACATCCAGCTCCGCGAGCAGCTCGACTACGCCCGCGTGCTCTACAACCGCGGCCTCTACCACCAAAGCCTGCGGATGCTGGAGCGCGTGAAAACCTCAGCTCAGCAGGTGGGCATGAGCCACATCGCCCTGCAAGCGCTTGATTTTGAAAAGCTCATTGAAGCCCAGTACATCACCCGCAGCCTGCAGGGCCGGGCCGAGGAGCTGTCGGCCGAATCCCTGACGCTGGTGGA
>NZ_DASVSI010000027.1:0-15142 GCF_036388155.1 Hymenobacter sp.
CAGGACGGATTGCCGCGCTGCGCTCGCAATGACAGAACTTTATTAACCTCGCGAAGCCTAGTTAGGGCCTTGCTCCTCGGGCAGGGTGAAGGCGCGGTCGCTGGGGTCGGTTAGCTCGCGGGGCAGGTTTTCATCCGACGCGGCCGCCGGGCCGGCCGCCGTCATGGCTTCGCGGTCCATGCGCAGGGAGTCGTCCTCCATGTCGGCTTGGGTTTGGCCGCCGCCGGGCTTGTTGTCGTCCACAATCTGGCCGTAGGTTTCGGCTTCGAGCATGGGCGTCGACAAGCCGTCGCCGATGTTGGGGTCTTGGTTGTTTTCGTCGTTCTGGTCGGAATTCTCAGGAGACATGGGAAAGGCGGTTAGGAGTGAGCGGTAAGTGCCGTGTGGCACTGGCTTAGTTGTGGCCCGTGTAGGAGGACTCGTCGCGGGTGTTGTGGCTGCCGCCGCCGGCCCAGCGCGGGTCGTCTTTGGCCCAGGCGGCGCGCTGCTCGTCGTTGTCTTCGTCGCGGGCGGCGCGCACGGCGGCGGGGTCCTGGTTTTGGTCTACGTGGCCGGGCTGCTCGGCGAGGGTGCCGGGCGCGTTGCGGGCGTCCTTCTCGCGGTCGCGGAATTCGCTAAACTCGTCGGGGTTGTCGTTCGAGCCGTCGCGGCCGGCGGGAGCGGTGCTGTTGGCTGGGGCGGCCGCGTACGTGGCCGACATCGGTTCCGAGCTCACGCCGCCGAACTCCCCGTAGTTTGGGGTGGCTGCGTGCAAGATAGGGTCGTTGACGTTGGGCTGGGCCTCTGCCGCGCGGTCGGCCTGGTCTTGGGGGCGGAATTCATTTTCCGGCGGCGGCACGGGAGTGTTTTGCGTATCCATGGGGAATGGGAAAGAGTAAAAACCTACGAGCTAAGCCCGTCTTATCATCCCTGTACGCAAACCAGCCGCCGCCGTTCATTTCCGCGGCCCCACCCATATTCGCCACTTCATTCGCCTCAGGCCCATGTCCATTCAACACAACGCCGACAACCAGGAATTCACCACCGTGCGCAAGGGCTACCAAGCTGAGCTGGCTTATTCTCGCCCCGCCAACGACGTCATCGACTTCACCCACACCTTCGTGGACGAAGGCCTGCGCGGGCAAGGCGTAGCCGACGAATTGGCCCGCGCCGGCCTGGCCTACGCCAAAGAAGAACAGCTGAAAGTGAAAACCTCCTGCACCTTCATGGCCAGCTTTGTGAAGCGCCACCACGCCGAATACGCCGATATTCTGGCGTAACGAAGGCTGCTACGCGCCTCACAAGGTCACCAAGGAGCGTTGACAATTCCAGCAAGGCAACTCGGTGCTAACCATACCGTGGCTCGTCACGCAGAGCGCAGCCGAGGCATCTCGCCGGCTCCGTTTGTCATCCTGAGCTTGCGAAGGACCTTCTCACGACTGAACGACGAGTTCTACCTTCATAAGGTCCTTAAGGTCCTTCGCAAGCTCAGGATGACAAACGATTTAATTGCTGCCCCACATGGGATGCTTCGTTGCGCTCTAAATGAAGGGTGAGGTCTTCCACTGAAGGATTTCAATAAAAAAAGCCCCGGCCGTGAGGACCGGGGCTTTTTCGCTAAGCATGAAGCTGCTTTACTTCACCACCACGCGGCCGGTGTACTCCACGTCGGCGCAGGTAACGCGCACGGCGTAGATGCCGGCGGGCAGGTTGCGCAAGTCGACGGGCAAGGCCTCGGTGGCGCTGATGGGCGCCGTGCGCTGCCGCACGGTGCGGCCCAGCATGTCGAGCAGGGCCACGCGGGCGGTGCGGGCGGTGGAGTTGCCGGGCAGGCGCAGGAGCACCGTTTCAGCCGCCGGATTGGGGTAGATTTCCAGGGCGTTGCGCAGCACAGCGGCGCCCCGCGAGGCCGTGGGAATGAAGCAGGCCGTGCTGAGGTAGCTGCCTACGCCGGTGTAGTTATCCAGGCCGATGGCCGTCCAGGTGGCGCTGCCGAAGGGGCCGTTCCAGCGGCCGCCCTGGCTGGTGGTGGGCAGGCGCACGAGCGTGTTATTCTGGGTCGAGCCGTTGGCCACGGCCCAGCCGCCGCCAACGGCGGGCCGCTGGCCAATCACGCCGATGACGTCGAGCGTGTCGGTGGCGTCAAACAAAGCAATGGATTGAGCGCCGCTGAAGAACGCCACGTTGGAGAAAACGTCGGTTTGGGCCGCGGTGGGCGCATCGGTTAGGCCGGTGTTGCCAACGACGTACACGTCGCCGGGGGCAATGGTACCAGTCAGGTTGAGGGTGAAGTTGGGCGTGGTTGAGCCGGCGTCATACAGCACCACGCGCTTGCCGGCTAGCGATATAGGCGACAGCGTGGGGTTATAAATTTCCACCACCTTGGTGTTGCCCGAGCCCGTGCCCGACTCCACGTACTGCGAGAAGTAAAGCTTGGTGCAGGGCGCGCCGGCCGGGGCCGCGTCGTCGTTGAGGATGGTAAACACGTGCCCGCTGGGCTGGCCGATGATGACGGGCACGGGCAAAGGCGTGCCGAGGAGCAGACGCACCGTTTCGTTGGGTTCGAAGGTGGCATCTCCGTTCACGGTGATGGTGACGGGCTGCGTGAGGGGACCGCCGCTGAAGAAGCTCACGCTGGTCGTGTTCAGCACGTAGTCGGTGCTGGCGGTGGCGGTGCTGTTGGCCGCATCCAGCGTAATGGGCACTGTCATGGTCGGCGGCACTGGCCCGCCGGACAGCACCACGTTCACGGTGTAGGTGGTGGTGCCGGCGTTGCCTTCCGTGAGGGTGCCGCCCGCCGAGGCAAAATTCACGGTGAGTGGCTGGCCGTCTTCGTTGGTGAGGGTGAGGGTGTGGGTACCGGGGTTGCCCACCACGTTGCCGGTGCTGGGGTTGGTCAGGGTCAGCACCACGGTTTCGTCGAGTTCGGGCTGGGCGTCGCCGTTCACGGTCACGGTCACGGTTTGGCTGGTGGTGCCGGCCGGGAAGGTGAGCGTGGTGGGGGAGGTGAAGGCGAAGTCGGTGCCGCTGGTGGCGGTGGAGTTGGTGGCGTCCAGGCCCACCTGCACCGTAGTCGCGGCAGTGGCCGCCGGCGTCAGGTTTACCGTCACGGTGTACGTGGTGGTGCCGGCGTTGCCTTCGGCCACGGCGCCCGTGCCGGTGGCGAAGCTAAACACCGGGCCGGGCGGGGTGAGGCCCCAAGCGGTGGCCACGGTGCCGGGGTGGGCAATGTAGGGGTTGAAGTTGCCCTGGCTGGCGGCCACGCGGTTGTTGCGGTCAATTTCGCGGGCGTCCACGGGGTCGGCCAGGTGCCAGCGGTACAGGGTGGCCAGGTCGCCCAATGCCGTAATCACGCCTTTGCCTGCGTCGAAGGACTCGTTGGCGTGCATGGTGTAGAAGTAGAACGCCGCGCGGGCCAGGTTGCCCTTGTGGTCTTCGCGGGGCTCAAACTGCGAGTTGGTGTCCTCGCTGTACTCGTCGATGTTGCTCGTGGGGATGGTGGTCTGGCGCGTGGTGTTGCGCAGCCAGCCCAGGGTGCTGGCGTCGGGAATGTCGGCAAACGGGTCGGAGCCCCGGTCCGAATTCCACTGGATGCGGGTGGGGTAGAGGTGGTGGATGTCGGTGCGCATGCGCGGGACTTCGTTGAACCAGGACTGCGGGATGCTGTGCTCGCAGTTGATGTCGCTCACCACGCCCGGGTTGGTGTTGGTTGCGTTGAACTGCACGGTTTCGGAGTAGCCCGAGTACACGCAGGTCACGGTGTTGTTGACGTTGTCGATGTAGTTGTACATCCGGCCGCGGGCCGTGCTGTAGTCCAGCACCACGCGCTTGCCGTCGTACCAGTTGGCGCGGTACCAGTCGCGCAGCTGCACGCCGGAAAGGTTGGTGGGCGCCGCCGGTGGCTGCGGGGGCACCGTTTGGGCTTGCAGCGCCGCGGGCACCAGGCCCAGCACCACTAGCCACGAGGAGAAGAGGTGTTTCATGTAAAAAATCAAGTAAAAAATAGAGGGAGACCACAAAGATAAGAAGCTGGCAGGGCGCTGCTGACCATCGGCTCGTTACGAAACGAAGAAGACTTCGGCCGTACTTTCACGCACCCGTTTTTCACCCATTTACTTCCCCGTTTCCCATGGCCGACATCACCCCGACCGAACTCCTCCAGCGCCAGCAAGCCGGCGAAACCCCCACCATCATCGACGTGCGCGAAACCTGGGAGCACGAAGAAGGCCGCATCCCGGGCGCCCACAACATTCCGCTCAACTCCCTGCCCGACAAGCTCGACGACCTCGACGAGTGGAAAAACCAAGAGGTCATCGTGCACTGCAAAAGCGGCGGTCGCTCGGCTTCGGCCAAGGCCTACCTCACCCAGCAGGGCTTCACCAACGTGCGCAATTTGGTGGGCGGGTTTCAGTCTTACCAGCAAGGGTAGAAGGCGCAAAGCCCACAACAACTTGGCTTTTGGTATAACCACCTAGTTGTTGACTGCTAAAAACGGTCCTGCTGAGCGCAGCCAAAGCCTCTCTCCCGCAACACTAATTCAAATAATCGAGTTAGTGACTGCAGGAGAGAGGCTTCGGCTGCGCTCAGCAGGACCGTTCTTTTTTTGGTGCTTCTTCAGCTTACCCCCAACCCCATGCTCAACCCCGCCGCCGAGCTGCAAGCCGCCCTCACCGCCGCCCGCCCCGCCGCCGAGCGCCTGCAACACGCCCTCGACCTCATCGGCCCGCACCTGCGCGCCGACCGCTGCTTCCTGTACGTGCGCAATCCGGCGCGGGGGCGGGGCCGCATTGCCTTTGTGTGGTGCCTCGACGAGGCCGTGCCCGACCCGCGCCACGACTGGCAAAACGACACCGGCGACTTGCCGAAAGAAGACCCGCTGTTCCGGGCCGCGCTGGCCACGCGCCCATCGGTGTACGTCGACGACGTGACCGAAGCCGGCCCCGAAGTGCTCAACCAGGAGTTTGAGCGCCGCACCTTCGGCCACCGCGCGTTGGTGCATGCCCACATCACCGACCAAGGCCAGCTCTGGGGCATTTTGCAGCCCTGCGTATTCGGCCACCCCCACCATTGGACCGCCGCAGAACGCGAGTACCTGGAGGCTGCTACGCCGCTGCTGTTGCCGGTGGTGCAGGAGTATGTGCAGGGCGTGGATGAGGACTGAAAGAACGAAAAGTAGCGTCATTGCGAGGCCGCAGGCCGTGGCAACCGCAGGTCAGCAGAGTTAGTCCGTTCTGTTCTTAGCGACTAGCCTTGAGACGTGGTAAATCCATAAAAAAGCCCTGGCACTGCACAGTACCAGGGCTTTTTTATGGGGTAGGTTGACCGCTAAAACCAGGACGGATTGCTCCGCGCCGCTCGCAATAACACCATTGCTCATCCCCTGTCAGGCCCAGCCACTTCTAGCGGCTGCTGGTTTCGGCCGCATCCAGGGAGGTGTCGAAGGGGCTTTTGCTGAAGGGGTGGGTCAGCTGCTTGAGGTAGCCTTTGGGGTAGGAGCCTTCGCGCACGCCGGTGGCGGCGGGCCACTCGTTGCCGGGCAAGTAGTAGGTGCCAAACACCCAGTCAATCAGGGGGAAGTGAATGGCGAAGTTCTTGCCGTAGTGGGCCGGGTCTTCGCAGTGGTGCCAGTGGTGAAACTGCGGCGTGACCAGCAGGTAGCGCAGCCAGCCAAAATTGATGCTCGTGTTGGCGTGAATGAGCACCGCGTGGATGGACACAAACAGGATGTAGGCGCTGAAGGTGATTTCGGAAAACCCGCAGACGTACAGCGGAATGAACGAAATGGAGCGCGTCACGAAGATGTCGACGAAGTGCGTGCGCGAGCCCGCCAGCCAGTCCATGGCCTGCGTGGAGTGGTGCACCGAGTGGAAGCGCCACAAGTACACGTGCGAGTGAAACAGGCGGTGGGCAGCGTACTGAAACAAATCGGTGACGAGCAGCGCCAGCAGAAATTCGAGCACGAAGGGCAGGTTTTGCACCCAGTGCTGCAGCGGCGCCAAGCCCATCCAGCCAAAGAGCAGCTTGGCGGGAGCCTGGGTGATGACGCCAAAAAACTGAATGAACAAGTGGCTGATGACGAAATATACCAAATCGGTGCGCCACTCGGCGTGGAAGCGCGACTGTTGCTTGTTTTTCGGAAACGCCATTTCAATGGGCACAAAAATCACGGCCAAGAGCAGCAGGTCGAGTAGCAGCCAGTCGAGGCCCAAGTGCCACTGGGTTTGCTCCACCGCCCGCGCCTGCACGTCAAATCCCCCACCCGTCACGGCCAGGGCTGAAATCACAATGCCAATGACGGCACGCTTTTTCCGGTGGCTCAGCAAAAAGCTGAGCGTGGCAAAGAAGAAGGACGCCACGATGACGCCCATCAGCAGCACTTTCATGCTCTCGCCGGTGTACACCTCGCGGAACTCCGGCGTGGTGAGGTATTCGGGGTAATGGAAGCAGAGCACGGCGCCCTGCGCGAGCATCGCCAGAAAAATAGAGATGTTGCCGCTGATGTAGCCCTCGCCGATTTGCAGGCGTTGGCCCATTCCTTCGTTGGGTTGGTTCATGGGGTAGTGTCGTTTGGAATTCGCTGCCACCCACGCGGGTCAGTGGCAGCGAGCAAATAAGCACGTCCAGCCGACTTGCTGACCGGAAGCGCAACAAAAGTGCGAGATAAACGAAAGCTCCTCAACTCAACCTTTGCCAACTACGGATATTACACAAGCAAGGGCATACACGTAAATAATTGATTTGCAACTCATAATAGAGCTTCTACCAGACATTATGAGGTGCCCGTTTTCTTAAAAATTCATTTCCGAATCCCCTAAAGCATTCAACTAAATAAATAGTATAATAAAAGGCGCCGGGCTGCCTTGTGCCACTGCTTTCGGAGAAGCATTCGCTGCCTCAACTCGGTACCTGTAAGCGGCCATCCGGAGCATAGGCCAGTTCGCCGCGGTCCACCATCTCGAGCACGGCGGCGGTCACGGCGGCGGCCTGCTGGGGTGGAAACGCGCACAGTTGCACGTTGCTACGGCTTGGAACGAGAAAGCTAGCTAATGATTCTTTTCAATTGCGTTTTAATCCTTGACCAGAACACCTGTGCCGCGTTGGCTGATTCCGGCTTGTTAAGTGCGCTGATGTTTCTACGGAATGCCTTGCTGACCTGTGGATGCACAGCGCTTTGCTTGCTCAAGTAGTGCCCGAGCCATGCCATAAACTTGGTTCTTTCCCGCAGATAATTTCCCTCGCGGTGAGACGAATTCAGCAGCGAGTCGGGGCGCTGTCGGTAGCGGTTGTGGCAGCCCGACGAGATGTACACCTTTTCGTGCAGGTAGAATTTTATCAGAAACGCCTGGTCTTCGTACATCCCTGGGAATTCTTCCTCAAACCCCCCGTGGCGAAGCAGTGCCTCCTTGTGCACCAAGATGCTACAAGGGCAGGGAGCGGCTCCGCTTCCCAACGGGTATAGGTTTAGCGCCAGTACCGGGGGCGAATAAAGATGGTCGGGGCGGGTGCCAATGGGAATCACAACGTTGGGCTTTTGCTTGTCGTTCCAGTCGTGCCAATACTCTGAGGCCTCGCACACCATGGCCGCTCCGTGCTGCTCGAGCAGCTGCAGCTGTTGCTGCAGCATGTCGGGCAGTAGCACGTCGTCGGCGTCCAGAAACGCAATCAGCCGACCCCTGCTTTTGGCAATGGCCACGTTCCGGCTGGCGCTCAAGCCTTTGTTGACGTGCCCGGGGTGTTCAAGATAAACTATTTTATCTGGGTACAGCGCTTCATATTTTTTCGCGAGAAGTGTGCTCTGGTCCATTGAGCCGTCGTCCATCAGCAGTAACTCCCACTGCTGGTAGCGCTGCCGGATTACGCTTTCGATGGCTTCTTCAAGGTACTGCTCTACGTTCAGGAAACACGTGACGATGGAAATTTCGGGGTAGGGAGGCGGCTGGTTCATCGGTAAGTCAATTATAGCGCAGCCAGGCACGCAGCCGCTTATGAAATTCTTCCCCGTCCCAGTTATTTACTTGAAACCGTCCCAGGGCGAAACGGTCCGAGCGGTGAGAAACGGCGACTGGGTACGTGGTAAAGGCGGCCGTGTACGAGGCCTCGCGGGCCGCCAAAAGGGTTTCTTCGTTGTGGCTGCCGTAGGGATAAGCCAGAAAATCAGGCGCTTGGCCCGTCAGTTCGGCAAGAAAATCTCTGCTTTCGGCTAACTCCTGTCGCTGAAAAGGCAGGCCGTGCATTGCCAGCGCCGGGTGCGTGACCGTGTGCGCGCCCAGCGTAATGAGCGGGTGCTGAGCCAGGGCCGCTACCTGGGCCGCCGACATGACCTGGTACGCGGGCCTGGGGGCGCGGGCCACGGCGGCCCGCTTGCACAGCGCCGCCAGGCCGGCCTGCTGCGCGCCGTACGGGAGCGGCCGCAACGCGTGGTACAGCTCCAGGTACAGCGCGGCCCGTAGCGTAGGGGGGGCTTCTCGAAGAGGGTCCCACGCGCGGTGAGCAGCTGCCGCCCCTTCGGTCAGGTGGCCCTCGTCCCGCAAGTCAAAGCGACACGCAATGCCCCCCGCATCCAAAGCAAGGTGCTGCGGCAGCGCCGGGCTGAGCAGGACGATGCGCTCCAACTCGTCCCACCAGTACTCTTGCTGAGGAGTGCCAAGGGCCTGGGTCGTGATAAAGAAAGTGGCCGGGATAGAGTACTTTTCCAACAGCGGCCTCGCAATGGAATAATTGTCTTCAAACCCGTCGTCGAACGTGAGCGCAATGCTGTTGTCCGGCAAAGTGCGAAGCGTTTGGTGTGTGAGCAGCTGGCCAACGGAAAGCACGGAGCCGAACGCCTGAAGCACGCGCAAATGCTGTTCGAAATTTTCCGGGCTCACCGCAATCTGCCACACGTCGGACTCGGCCACGGCAATGCGATGGTACATGAGCACCACCGCCCTGCTTTCGACGAGCCGCCAAACCCGCTGTAGCAGGGCGCCAACCGCTTGCTTAGGCTTTAACAACTTTCACTGCATTGATGACCTGGTATTGCGGGTCGTAAAAATCCAATTTCTCCCGGCTTAATTCCGGCAAGCCCATGCCGTACAGGAAAGCAGTTGCCGCCAGCACGTTGCCAAAGGATTTCACGTCCACGTGCGCTTCCTGGAAAGCTTCTCGCATCATCAGGCGCAGGGCCTTGTCGGTAAAAGACCAGTACCAAGTCTCTTTCCAGTCGCCCCGGTCGATGGGCGTAATGCCCGGGGCCGTGAGCAGCAGCACCCCGCCCGGCTTCAAAATCCGGTGGCAAGTGCGCAGCGCCCCTGCAAAATCGTATATCAGGTGCAGGGTTTGGGTCAGGATGATGCAGTCGAAACAGTCGTCTGGAATCGAGGGGGCGTTGCTCAAATCGCCGATGAACGTGGCGTGCTTGTTGCTGGGGTCGACGTGCAGCACGTCGCTTTTCGTGACTTGCGCCCCACCGAACCGAACCGTGTAGTCGTTGTCGCCTATTTCCAGCACCCGGCCCTGGATGCTGGAGGATTCGGCCCGGAGAAAATTTTCGATGTAGTAGCGGTCCAGGGGGCCGCCGCGGTTGTAGCCAAACTCATGGCAGAAAGGCAAGGTCCGGTCGAAGTCGCCAAGCGCCACCTTGCCGACGCGGGGATAGAAGTACTTGATAATCCCCAGCTTGTGCAACGCTATGAAGCCCACCCGCGGAATGCGGGATTTGATGCTTTCATTCAGGCGGGAGCCCCGCTGGCCCAAGTAGCGGCGAAACGACCAGGAGGTAGAAGATGGAGCCATATCCATATCTTGTTGGGTTGAGTGCCCAGCGGCACCGTTAGGCGAATATGCTTCTTTCTGGCGAGCAACGAACCAGTAATGAGTTTTCCAGTGCTTTCGGCCCGCTTGGTAGGCTTGTTGTTCGGCGTCGTTGCGCAGCAGTGGTTTCTGCGAGTCCAGGACGCGTAGCGCCGTTTCGAGCATCAGCGGGACGTTGGCCGAGAGCGCCGCCGCGTGCTTGCGATACCCCGCAATGATGGCCTGGTGCTGCAGCGTGGGGTATTTGCGGGATATGCGCAAATACAACTCGTAATCTTCGCACCGTCGTAGCCGGGCGTCGTACAGGCAATCGGCGAAAACCCAGCGCTGGAACATGACGGCCGCAATCATGCCAATGTAGTTGCCGTGGGAAAGCAGCCGCTGATAGGGGTCGTTGGGAATGGCCGGAATCCGGTGTTCGTGCTTGCCGTCGTCTTCGAAAAATAAGGTGTGCGCGCCCGCCACGTAAGCCGCCTCTGGGTGTTGCTGCAAGTAGCGGGCGTTGATGGCCAGCGCATCCGCACACAGCCAGTCGTCAGCGTCGAGAAACACCACGTAGTTGCCGGTGCTGTGGCGAATGCCGGTGTTTCGGGCTGCCGCAAGCCCCTGGTTTTCCTGATGGACGTACGTGGCCTGCGGATACGCAGCAGCAATTTGCCGGGTGTTGTCCGTCGAGCCGTCGTCGACGATAACTACCTCAATGCTGGGGTATGGTTGCGACAGCACACTGGCGAGTGCTTCCGGTAGGAAATGCCCATGGTTGTAGCAGGGTATAACAACCGAAATCAAGCAGTCCGTTTTCATGGGTGGTTCGTTTGTTCTCGAGCAATGGGGCCGTGAAGCCGGCTGGCGGGGGCGTTCGGGCAAATGGTTTAGGCAGCGAACTCCTCCTGCACCAGCCGGAATGGAAACTTCGGGCGAACTACGCCCATCCATTTGCCATAGTAATTGTAATCTCCGCGAAAGTCCTCAACGTCAAACGATAAGCACTCCTCGTAGCGGAACAAGTCGACGGAAGTGTCTCGAGTGATGACGAAGGAAATATAGTAGGAACCGTCGTTTAGGAAATTGCCCGGGATGGTGGATTCGGCCGTTATTAGGCCTTTGCGGCACGACGCGTCGGGGGTAACCAAGTCAAAAATGCATTCTCCGCCGGCCGAGTACAAGTGCAGGCCCATGCTCAAGGAGGTCTCGCCTTCGAGCAGGTTCCAGAATTGAAATTTCACCGTCAGTGGCGTGCGCACGTCGAGCGGCGAATCCGGCGTGGGCAGTTGAGGAACCACCTCCACCGATTTCATGCGGATGTGCTGGTTGCCCACGGCTTGCTCAATATCGGGCCAGCTTTGCTTGAGCTGCAGCCGCTGCGCGCCCGTGAGGTAGCTGTTCACGATGGTGGCGGCTTTCCCGATGTCTTTGACCCGGCCGTTTTGCAGCCACAGCCCTTTGTCGCAGAGGTTGGTGATGGCTTGCATGCTGTGGCTGACAAACAGGATGGTGCGCCCGTCGCTCTGCGACACTTCCCGCATTTTGCCCAGGCACTTCTTCTGAAATTCGGCGTCGCCGACGGCCAGCACCTCGTCGATGATGAGGATGTCGGGCTCCAGGTGCGCCGCCACGGCAAACGCCAGCCGAACGTACATGCCGGACGAGTACCGCTTCACGGGCGTGTCCAGGAATTTTTCGACGCCCGAAAAAGCCGCAATCTCATCGAATTTGGCCCGTATCTCGGCTTTGCTCATTCCCAGGATGTAGCCGCTCAGGAAGATGTTTTCCCGCCCTGAAAGCTCGGGGTGGAACCCCGTGCCAACCTCCAGCAAGCTGCTGACCCGGCCGTGGCCGCGCACCACGCCGTGAGTGGGCCGCACAATACGCGAAATGACTTTTAATAGCGTCGATTTGCCGGCGCCGTTGCTGCCGACTATGCCCAGCACCTCGCCCCGGTTCACTTCAAAGCTGATGTCCTGCAGCGCCCACAGCATGTGGTTGCGGGAAGGGGTATGAATGATTGAGTTCGCGATGGGCGAGAAAGGGTCTTCTTTCTTGCGCACGGCCGTGGTCCACCAGCGTTGCAGGTCGCGCAGCAGGTAGCCCGTGCCGATGGTGCCCAACCGGTACGACTTGGAAAGGCGGTCTATTTGAATAACGGCTTGTGACATACCAACTCAGAGAACATCAATTAATTTGTCGCCCTGCTTGTTGAACAGGAGCAGCGCGCCAAGCAGCAGCAGCATTGTGGCCACGGCGCTGTAAATCAAGTTTCCGGGCGTGACCGTGCCCTGGCCCAGCAGCGCCCGGCGAAACAATTCGAACAGGGGGGTCAGGGGGTTGAGCTGCACCAGCCAGCGCCATTTTTCCGACACGTAGCTCACCGGGTAGATGACGGGCGTCAGAAACATGAACAAGCGCAGGCCCAAGCCCAGCAGGTGGGCCATGTCGCGGTACTTACCGGTAAAAACGGAAAACCACAGCCCCAAGGCTAGGCTCAGCAGCCCCGTCAGGGCAATGGCCACGGGCACCATCAGCAGCCAGCCCAACGCCGGCAAAGGCACAGTGCCAAAGACTGCGTACCCCACAAAGGCCAACGCCAGCATCACAAACTGAATGGCAAAGTGCAGCAGGTAGCCGCTGAGCCGCGAAATCGGGACTATGATGCGCGGAAAGTACACCTTGCCGAACAGGTTGGCATTGTCCCGAAAGGTTCCGGCGATGCTGGTGAACGAGTCATTGAACAGGTTCCACAGGATGATGCCGGAAAGGTAGAACAGCACGGGCGGGATACCCCCGGTGGATATTCCGACCATTTTTCCGAATACCACGACGTAGGTGGCCAGCGTCAGAATGGGCTGCAGCAGCACCCACAGGGGGCCCAAAACGGTTTGTTGGTAGATGAGTAGGAAGTCACGCCTCATGAGGCCCACCGCCAAGTGCCGGTACGACCATATGTCCGCGAAGCTAGCACCTAGCCAGCTTGTTCTAGCCCCTATTTCCCAGCCCCAACTCGGTTCTTCATTTGATGGCATGTAACAATGATATCTAGTAAAATTAACAGTTTTTATGTGGATAAATCGAGATTACAAAGGAAGGATATATGTTTCGCATTACCTATGCAGAGTTGCTGATATGTGCTAAACATTCACATCAGCAACCATGGGTTTTCGGGCATTCAGCCATTTTTAAGATAGAGCTAAGTGGCGAAAATAGATGATTTTAAATGGTATGCATTCCATTTCAGATATTTAAACTGTCCGCTTGGTTTGGAAGAAGGATGACCATCCTCGGCCTATCCTCGGCCGGCCGGTACCTGCAAACGCCCGTCGGCCTTGTAGGTCAGTTCGCCGCGGTCCACCATTTCGCGCACGGCCGCGGTCACGGCGGCTGCTTGTTGGGGCGGAAAAGCGGCCAGCAACTCGCGCGGAGTGGGGTTGGCCTGGCGCACCTGGGCCAGCAGGGGCTCGCGCAGCGCAGGCGCCTGGGCCGTCACCTGGGCGGCTTTCTTTTCGGCCAGGCAAATGTCGCATACCCCGCAGCGGGCCGGGTCGGTTTCATCGAAGTAGCTGAGCAGCAATATTTGGCGGCAGCGGGTGCCGCTCAGGTACTGGCCCACGGCGGTGGTTTTGTGGCGGGCCAGGTCGCGGGCTGCCGTCATGCGCACTTGGTCGATGGGCAGCTTGGGCGCGTCGAAGCGCGGCGTGGTGAACAGGGCCTGCGGCGACTCCTGCCGCGGCTGGTAGTGCAAGATGCCCGCCGTGTGCAGGTAGCGCAGCTGTTGGCGCACTTCCACCACGCTGCGGCGCAGGTGCGTGGCCAGCGAGTTCTCCGAAATGGTCTGGAAATCGGCAAACAGTTCGCCGCCGTGCAGCCGCAGCAGCGCCTTTATCAGCAGGTCGTGCTGGGCATTGGCCACCTGGAAGGCGTACAAATCCTGGTGATTGATGATGAGGTGCACCCGCGCGGGCGTGTTCACCGCTTCGTTTAGCTGAACAAACCCTTCGCGCTGCAAAATCTTCAGCGCGTTGTGCGCGTCCACGGCCTTGATGCGGTAGGTTTCAGCAAACTGCTGCATGTCGAAGTCGAAAGCCGCCAGTTCCCCGCCCCCCACCGCCGTGCGCGAGTAATTGGCCAAGGCCTGGTACACGCGCCGCACCGTGTCGAGCGGCGGAAACGACTGATTGGTGCGGCGGCGCAGCTCGTCGGCGTCGTTGGGCGCGGCCAGCAGCACGGCGAAGGCCATGTGGCCATCGCGCCCGGCGCGGCCGGCCTCCTGGTAGTAGGCTTCCAGGGTATCGGGCGCGTCGAGGTGGGCCACGAGGCGCACGTCTGGTTTGTCGATGCCCATGCCGAAGGCGTTGGTGGCCACGATGAGGCGGACTTTATCGGCAATCCAGTCTTGCTGCACCTGCGTGCGCTTATCGGCCGGCAACCCGGCGTGGTAGGCCGCGGCCGCAAACCGGTGCTGCTGCAAAAACGCCGCCGTGTCCTCCGTCTGCCGCCGCGTGCGGGCGTACACGATGCCCGTTTTCTGGGGGCCCACGCCGCGCACCACCTCCAGCAGCCGGCGCAGCTTGTCCTCGGTCTGCAGCACCGAATAAGAGAGTTTGGGCCGGGCAAAGCTCTGCCGAAACACCCGCGAGCCCGCCCGAAACCTGAGCTTCTCCACAATATCGGCTTGCACCTGGGCCGTGGCGGTGGCCGTGAGGGCAATGACGGGCACGTCGTTGGGCAGCTTCTCGCGCAGCTCGGCAATGCGCAAGTAAGGCGGGCGGAAGTCGTAGCCCCACTGCGACAGGCAGTGCGCTTCGTCCACGGCCAGCAGCCCCACGTTCATCTTCGCCACCCGCACCTGAAACAGCTCCGTCAGCAGCCGCTCCGGCGACACGTACAGGAACTTCACGCTGCGGCCGTACACGCAGTTATCCAGCGCGTGGTCGATTTCCTGGTGGCTCATGCCGGCGTAAATGGCTTCCGCTTTCAGCCCGCGCTTGCGCAGGTTGTCCACCTGGTCCTTCATCAGGGCAATGAGCGGCGAGACCACAATGCAGATGCCCGGCCGCGCCAGCGCCGGCACCTGAAAGCAGATGCTCTTGCCGCCGCCGGTGGGCAGCAGGGCCAGCGTGTCCTGGCCTTTGAGCACGGAGCCGATGATGTCCTCCTGGCCCGGCCGGAATGCCGTGTGCCCCCAATGCTCGCGCAGCAGGGCCAGGGGCGAGGTTTCGGCAGGGGAGGAGGGCATGAGGCGAAGATAGGGCCGCTAAAAAACGGAATGCCATTTCCAGTAATGAAAAGCGCGCCTTAGAGCAGTTTCGGAGTCGGTGTATAGTAGCGTGGACTTTGTAGTCCGCGTCCCTTCGTTCGGGGACGCGGACTACAAAGT
>NZ_DASVSI010000028.1:0-35358 GCF_036388155.1 Hymenobacter sp.
CGCCCGCCACCGCTAATTCCTCTTAAAGATTTAGTTACTACCACACGCGAGATGCTTCGCTGCGCGCTGCATGACCTTCAAACTAACTTCGCGATTACCATCTCACCCTACTTCTGCAAAAAAAGTAATGCGTGGGCAAAACAAGACTCTATGACATATCATAGAGTCTTGTTTAACTTTGCTCTGCATGCTGAACTCCATCCTCTTCTACTCGCTCGATAAAGCCATCCGAAGCTACCGGCGCTTGGCCCAGGCCAACATCGACCGGGCGGGGCTGGACATCACCATCGACCAGTGGCTGGTGCTGCGGGTGCTGCTGGAGCACGACGACCTCACCCAGCACGAAATCGCCGAGCGGGTGTTCAAGGACCAGGCCTCGGTGGCGCGCATGCTGGCTTTGCTCACCAAGCGCGGCCTGCTGTCGGCCATACCTCTCCCCCACGACGGCCGGCGCACCCAGCTCCGCGTGACCGAAGAGGGCCAGCGCATGCTCGATGCCGTGCAGCCCATCATCCTCGACAACCGGGCCCTGGCCTTGTCCGGCATCACCGAAGAGGAGCTCACGGTGCTACGGCTGCTACTGGAACGCATTGCGCGCAATTGCGCCCCAGCGACCAGCTAACCTCCTTTACGTTCATAAAACCACGAAAAACTTTACCTCATACGCCCTTACCAAAGCAACCTTTATGACATGTCATACTCTTTCGCCTGGTTGACTTCCCTCCATCTCAACCATAGCTGAAACCCTCACCTTTTTTCTGCAAATCTTTTTTACACCCTTTCTGACATGAAACTATATTTATTCTCAGCTACCGCCACCCATCTTGTACTGATGACGGGTTTACTCATCGGCGGGAGCCAAGTGCAGGCGCAAGCGCTTACCGATGTGCGGGGCACCGTGCAGAGCGCTGGCAATGTCCCCGTTGAATTCGCGACCGTGACGCTGCACCGGGCCAAGGACTCCACCGTGGTTAAAACCGAGTTCAGCGACGCCAAAGGGCTTTTCCAGTTCGAGCGGGCTGCGGCGGGGCGCTACATCGTTTCGGCGGCCCAAGTTGGGTTTGTGCGGCAATGGTCGCAGCCGTTTGAAGCGACCGGGCAACCCGTGGAGTTACCCGCCCTGACGCTGGCCACCAGCGCCGCCACCCAGCTCAAGGAAGTGAAGGTTGTGGGCCAGAAGCCGTTGTATGAGCGCGAGGCCGACCGGACCATCGTGAACGTGGAGGGCTCGACGCTGGCGGCGGGCAACACGTCTTTGGACGTGTTGGCCCGCTCGCCGGGCGTGACCGTGGACGGCAGCGACAACCTGGCCTTGCGCGGCCGCCAGGGCGTGCTGGTACTCATCGACGGCAAGCGCCAGCCTATGACGGGCAGCGAGCTAGCTGACTACCTGCGCGCCCTACCCGCCGAGCAGCTCAAGAGCATTGAGCTCATCACCAACCCGCCGGCCAAGTACGACGCCCAGGGCGGGGCGGGCATCATCGCCATCAACCTCAAGAAGGACCAGCGCCTCGGCAGCAACGGCACCTTGAATTTGAGCTACGCCCGCGGCCAAGCCGACCGGTACACCGGCGGGCTGAGCGTGAACCACCGCCGTCAACACATCAACCTGTTCGGTTCCTACAATTACTCTGACCGCTCGTTTGTCAACCTGTTGACCATTCACCGGGACTTTTACAGCCGCCCCACCGCCACGGGCCGCCCCCTGACCAGCACTTCCGACCAGGACAACAGCAACCCCGTCTCGCTGCAATCGCACAGCTGGCGCGGTGGGCTGGACTACAACCTGTCGGAAAAAACAACCATTGGGGCCGTGGTGAGTGGCCTAGACAACCAAAACGCTGCTGCGGGCACCAACGAGACGCTATTGAACGACTTGTTGCGCGGCCGGACACAGCGCTACAACTCCACCAACACCAGCCAGAACAAGCTGGACAACGTGGCCGGCAACCTGAACTTCCGGCGCACCTTCACCAACTCCTTTGGCACGCAGGAGCTCACGGCCGATGCCGACTACGCCCGCTACGAGAGCAACCGCGACCAGCTCCTGAAAACCTTTTTCGTGGGCGAGCCCACCGAAGCCAACAGCCTCGACCAGCAAGGGCGGCTGGCCATCCAGTCGGTGAAGGTGGACTATACGCAGGCCCTCAGCAAGCAATTGCGGATGGAACTGGGCGCAAAATCGAGCTTGGTTTCGGCCGATAACGACCTGAAGTATTTCAACGACGCGACGCTGAACCTGGACCGCTCGAACCGCTTTCGCTACGACGAAAACATCAACGCGGGCTACGTAAACCTGAACTACAGCCAGCCCAAGCTGACGCTGCAGGCCGGCCTGCGCGGCGAACAAACCAAAGCCGTGGGCAAGCAAGACCGCGAAGTGGAATACCGGGACTTCACCCGCAACTACTTCCAGCTGTTTCCGAGTGCGGCCATCAAACGCACGCTCAACGACAACCACGAGCTGGCCGTGTCGCTGAGTCGGCGCATCGACCGGCCCGGCTACGGCCAACTCAACCCCTTCCGCCAACTCATCGACCGGACCACTGCCGGCAGCGGCAACCCCAACCTGCTGCCCCAAACCAGCTACAACGTGGAGCTGACCCACACGTTCAAGCAGAAATACAGCGCCGGCCTCAGCTATAGCCGCACCAGCAACCCGCTCATCGGCGTGGTGCAGCCCGAAACCGACAGCACCGTGCTTTCGACCTTCCGCAACCTCGACCTGCAGCACTACTACGCCCTCACCCTAACGGCCCCGGTGGACATCACCAAGTGGTGGAAGGCCTACAACAACGCCGTGCTATACTACAGCCGCTTCAACGGCGAAGTAGCCGGCACCAACCTCGACCGCGGCGGCGTGACGCTGAACCTGACGTCCAACCACACCTTCACTTTTGGCAAGGGCTGGAGCGCCGAGCTGAACGGCAGCTACCAGTCGCGCGAGGTGAATGGCTTTTTCGTGCAGCGCCCCAACGGCGAAGTGAGCGCCGGCGTGCAGAAGGGCTTGTGGGACCGCAAAGCCAACCTGAAACTGGCCATGGCCGACATCTTTTTCACCCGCGTGGGCCGCGTCACGTCCACCTACGACAACTACGTGGAGCGTTTCTACCAGCGCCGCGACTCGCGCTTTGTGACCCTTTCGTTTAGCTACCGCTTCGGCAACGACAAATTGGCCCCCACGAAGCGGCGCTCCGGCGGAGCCGAGGAAGAGAAACGCCGCGCCGGCTAAGGCTAGCAGTGAGCCGGCTAGGCAACTAGCCGCATGGCTCCGCGTTCACTTTTGCAAGGGTACACTTTTCAACTGGGCTCCAAAGCAGCCGGCCGAAGGGTGTACCTTTGCCGTTCCTATGCTGAAAAACGACCTTTTCCTCCGCGCCGCCCGCGGCGAAGCCACCGAGCGCACCCCCGTATGGCTGATGCGCCAAGCCGGCCGCATCCTGCCCGAATACCGCGCCCTGCGCGCCCGCCTCTCCGGTTTCAAAGAGCTGGTGGAAACGCCCGCCCTGGCCGCCGAAGTCACCATCCAGCCCATCGATGCGCTGGACGTGGACGCGGCTATCATCTTCTCCGACATCCTGGTGGTGCCCGACGCCATGGGCCTGCCCTACGAAATGGTGGAAGCCCGCGGCCCCCTGTTTCCCAACACCATCAAGTCGGCCGCCGACGTGGAGAAGCTCCGCATCGCCGACCCCGAAGAAGGCCTCAGCTACGTGCTCGAAGCCCTGCGTATTACCAAGCGAGCCCTCAATGGCCGCGTGCCGCTCATCGGTTTCGCCGGCGCCCCCTGGACGCTGCTGGCCTACATGGTGGAAGGCCACGGCTCCAAAACTTTCAGCAAAGCCCGCGGCATGCTCTACCGCGAGCCCGCCCTGGCGCACCAGCTGCTGGCCAAAATCACCGCCACCACCATTGCCTACTTGAAGGCCCAGGTGGCCGCCGGCGCGCAGGTCGTACAGGTGTTCGACTCCTGGGCCGGCACCCTGCCGCCCGACCACTACCGCGAGTTCTCCACCCGCTACATCGCCGAAATCACCGAGGCCCTTTCGCCACTCGTGCCAGTCACCGTGTTTGCCAAAGGAGCTTGGTGGGCCGTCGAGGATTTTGCCGCCACTTCCTGCCGCACCATCGGCCTCGACTGGAACCAGGACCCCGCCCAGGTGCGCCTGCAAGCCGACGACAAAACCCTGCAAGGCAACCTCGACCCCTGCGCCCTCTACGGCACCCGCGAACAAGTGAAAGCGGCCACCGAAACCATGCTCCGCAAATTCGCCGGCGGCCCCCACATCGCCAACCTCGGCCACGGGGTGTACCCCGACACCGACCCGGACAACGTGCGCGTGTTCGTTGACACGGTGAAGGCCTGGCGAGGGTAACGATGTATCTGCAATGATTGACGCCATCTGCTACGTATTAGCCAACGACCGTCTTGCCAATACTGTTTTACAGGTATTGAGGCGCTTCTTATCTTATCATACTCCCATTACCGAAGACTATGAGGATTTAGGTGTAGAATATGCGAGCGAGTACGATATGCTGCATTATTTTCAAGAGCATCCCGAATTAGCTGTTACTCGCTACTGGAGCGGACCTCAAGCAACTCCAGCTACAGCAGTGATTGGCGGCCATGCTAATCTTCGTTTTACGCATGGTGTGTCAGAACCCTTGTCTCCTAAAATTATGGTCGGAGCGCACTTTCTGGCGGACGGTCATTTGGTAATGTCTTTGACAATTGCAAATGATGACGATGAAACTGTGGACATTGTGCTAGCAGAGTTGATGCAATTCCTACAATCCACAACAGGGCTCATTTCATACGTAATCTATAGTAACTTCCTCACATTTGATAGTGCTGCCGAATTCAAGGCGGTGTGCGATTCATTGCAATAGCATACGATATGTTTAGCTCCACCTTCTACCTCACCCTGGGCCTGTTGCTGACACTGCTGTTCTTCATGTGGCGCTGGCACCTGAAGCGGCCCGACCGGTCGCGAGTGGAAACGTTCATGGTCATTTTGATTTCGATTGGCAGCCTCTCGCCGGTGTTTTTTCTGGCTTATCTACTACTCTTCCGCCGCTAAAACAACGCCTGCTGAACGAGGTAGAGACGCATACTTGCGTCTCGTCATTGAACGAACCACGTGCTATCTGACGGCGCGGACGACGAGACGCAAGTATGCGTCTCTACCTCACCCAACAACCCTCTTCCCATGGACGTTAAAGACAGCAACGGCACTCTGCTCGCCGAAGGTGATTCGGTGACTCTTATCAAAGACCTCAAAGTGAAAGGCTCGTCCCTGACGCTGAAGCGCGGCACGCTGGTCAAGAACATCCGCCTTACCAATAGCGCGGCCGAGATTGAGGGCCGGGCCGGTGGCAGCACCATGGTGCTCAAAACCGAGTTTCTGAAAAAAGCTTAGCGACGATTTTATGCCCAGCGAGAAAGAAAAGATGTTGGCGGGCGAGCTATACCTCGCCTCTGACCCCGAGCTGGTGGAAGCGCGTACCCGCGCCAAAGGCCTGCTGCACCGCCTCAATGTCACAGAATATCTTTTCACGGCTGCGGCCCAGGGTATCCTGGCTGAGCTGATTCCGCACACCGGCCAGAACTTCTATGTTGAGCCGCCCTTCCACTGCGACTACGGCAGCAACATCCACTGCGGCGACAATGTGTACTTCAACGTCAACTGCGTGGTACTCGACGTGGCCAAAATCACCATTGGCTCGCGGGTAATGTTTGGGCCCGCGGTGCAGCTCTACGCCGCCACGCACCCGCTCGACGCCGTGGTGCGCCGCACGTTGGAGCTGGGCCGGCCCATCACTATTGGCGACGACTGCTGGATTGGCGGAGGCAGCGTCATCTGTCCCGGCGTGAGCGTTGGCGCGGGCTGCGTGATTGGGGCGGGGGCAGTTGTCACCAAGGACATTCCCCCCTACTCCCTCGCCGTGGGCAACCCAGCCCGGGTCGTCAAGCAACTGGACGCACCGGCGGAGTAGCCGCTCAACCTGCTAGCTGGGCTTCTTGCGCTTCTTCGAGCAAGAGTTGTTTCTCGACGGGCACCACGCCTACTTGCTCGCACACCAGCCCGCCACCCAGGTTGGCCAGCGCGGCCGTGAAAGCGGCTGACTGCCCCAAGGCCACACACAGAGCGGCAATGCTGATGACCGTATCGCCAGCGCCGGACACGTCCGATATAGTGCGTAAATGCGCGGGCAAATAGGTTTTCTGGCCGTCTTGCTGGGCAAATACGCCATGCTCTGAGAGCGTAACCAGCACCGTTTCGGGCTCCAGCAGCTCTCGGAGCCGCACCACGGCGGCTTCAAAACCCACCCGGTCGGTGTTGGGCTCGCCAAATTCCAGCTTCAGCCCTTCGCGCAACTCTTTCAAATTGGGCTTGAACAGCGTGCAGTGGCGGTAGGCCAGGAAATTCTTCTTCTTCGGGTCTACCACCGTGGGGATGCCGCGTTGCCGGGCCCGCGCAATGCACTGCTCGATGATGGCCTCGTTGAGCACGCCCTTGTCGTAATCCTCAAAAATCACCACGTCGGCCCGCGTCAGCAGGTCGTCGTAAGCGGCCAGCAGCTCGGCTCCTTCTTCGGCGTTCACGTCGGTTTCTACCTCCGAGTCGATGCGCAGCAACTGTTGGCCATGAGCCAGGATGCGCTGCTTCACCGTGGTGGGCCGATTGGCGCTGCGGATAATGCCATCGGCCGACAAATGCCGCTCGTACAGCAACTGGAGCAATTGGTCGCCGCCGGCGTCGGTGCCAATCACGGCGCACAGCAAGGGTGTGGCGCCGAGGGCTTGCACGTTCAGGGCCACGTTGGCGGCGCCGCCAAGGCGGTTTTCGGTGCGCGCCACGTGCACCACAGGCACGGGGGCCTCGGGCGAAAGGCGCGTGGCCCGGCCCCACACGTAAGCGTCCACCATCACGTCGCCGATGATGAGGACGCGCAGATTGTTGAAGTTGTCGAAGAGCGTTTGTAGAGAAGTTTCGGACAAGGTAGTATCGAGGTTATGGCACAAAAAAGGCCGTCATGCAGAGCGCAGCGAAGCATCTCGCGTGCATTAACTAATTACTACCACAAGCGAGATGCTTCGCTGCGCTCTGCATGACGGTTCTGCCAGAACCCATTCAAGCCAGTTTCGCCAGGCTTTCCTTCACCCGCCGGAAGGCTTCCACGAGCTTGTCATCGGCGGCGGCGGTACTGAAACGCATGCAGTCCGGTGCCCCAAACGCCTCGCCCGATACGGCCGACACCAGCGCATCATTCAGTAGGTACATTGCCAAATCCAGTGAGTTATTGATGGTGCTGCCATCAGGAGCGGTGCGGCCGTAGTAAGCCGACACTTCCGGAAAAATGTAGAAGGCACCGCTTGGAGTCGGCGTCTTAAAGCCAGGGATGTCTTTCACAATGTCCAGCACCAAGTCGCGGCGGCGGCGGTAAGCGGCCACCATCTCATCAGCCGAGGCACGGCCGCCGCGCAGGGCCGCCAGTCCCGCCCGCTGCGTGATGGAGCAAGTGCCCGACGTAATCTGGCTTTGCATTTTATCGCAGGCCGAGGCAATGTCCTGCCGAGCGGCAAGATAGCCCAGGCGCCAGCCCGTCATGGCGTAGCCCTTGGAGAAACCGTTCACGGTAACAACCCGGTCCTTCACGGCCGGAAACTGAGCCAGGCTCACGTGCTCGCCCACAAAATTGATGTACTCATAAATCTCATCCGCTAACGCGTATACCTGCGGATGACGCTCCAGCACAGCCGCAATTGCCGCCAGTTCTTCGCGGCTGAACACGGCGCCCGTGGGGTTGCAGGGCGACGAATACATGATAAGCTTGGTACGCTCCGTGATGGCGGCTTCGAGTTGCGCGGCAGTCACTTTGTACTCGTTTTCGAGCGTGCCCAGAAGCGGTACTGAGGTACCATCGGCCAGCTTCACCATCTCCTCGTAGCTCACCCAATAGGGCGAAAACACGATAACTTCGTCGCCCGGGTTCACGAGGCTGAGCACGGCATTGGCCAGCGCCTGCTTGGCACCGGTGCTCACCACAATCTGATTGGGCTGGTAGTCGAGCTGGTTGTCGCGCTTGAATTTGTCGCAAATGGCCTGCCGCAGCTCCGGGATGCCGGGCACGGGCGTGTAGAACGTGAAGCCGTCGTCGAGGGCTTGCTTGGCAGCGTCCTTAATGTATTGCGGGGTTTGAAAGTCAGGTTCGCCAAAACTCAGGTTGATGACGTCGAAGCCTTTGGCAATGAGCTCCCGGCACTTTTTGGCCATGGCAATGGTGGCCGATTCGTTCATCGCCAGCAGGCGGTCGGCTAGCGGTGAGGCAGTCACGGGGGCGGCTTTGTCAGTCATGAGGAAGGGTACTAGCTTGCAAAAGGCAAAGCTACGGCAGCCCATGCAACCCGTAGCGTGGCTGGGCCGGCAGCGTGGGCGGGCCGGCCCGTCAATCGGCTCGCCTTAGCCCAAGTGCCGCCAGCAGCGCCAGAGCACGTTCAAGTCGGTGCCGGGTTCGTAGTCTTTGGCGTACAGCAGTTCCAGCCGCCGGCGCGTCGTTTCGTTCAGGGGGGCCACGGCCACGGCGGCATCGGCGGGCGAGAGCACGGCGGGCACGGCCCGGGCCGGGCCGGCCATGTAGCGCAAGCCCACCCAGGTGCGGCTGCCCACCAGCACGGCCAGGCAGTTGCGCAAAAAGCCGGCTTTCGACCCTTGAAACCACATGAGCAGCGGGGCCAGCAGCAACATGGCCACGCTGCTCAGCACGTCGAGCAGGCGCTTGGCGCGGGCCTGGCGGGGTTGGTACAGGTTGAGGGCAATGTCGAGGGTATAGTAGTCGCCGGGCGTGTCTTTGCTGCTGCTGCCGATGATGTATTGGCTGTCTTCGGGCAGGATTTTGTAGGCCACGGGCGGCACGGTGGGCAAGCTGAGCATCAGGGCGATGATGCGGCTGGCGGGCAGGTCTTTACCGCAGAAAATCAACTCGTCGAGCGCGTAGAGGCGGATGATGTCGGCCAGTTGGCGCAGTTCGCCCAAGGGTTCGTCGGCGGCCAGCCCGGCCCCGGCAAAGGGCAATACCGAGGCCCCGGCCTCCGGCCCGGGCGTTACGTCCACGTAGCCGATGACGCGGGCCTGCACGCCAGCGGCTTCCAGCAGGTGGCGCACGCGGCGGCTTTCGGGCCCCGAGCCCACGATGGCAATGTTTTTCTGCCGCCGCTCGCTCAGGCGCAGGTCGCGGTATTTGAGGAAGTGCGCCAGCAAGTGCCGCCCCGCAATGGCCGCCACCGCCCACGCCCCGCCCAGAATAATCAGGGCTTTGGAAAAGCGCCAGGCGTCGAGGAAGTTGGAAGCCGCCGAAATAATCAGCGTGCCCACGAAGATGCCCCGCACCACCCGCGAGGTTTTCACCGGTGGGTCGTAAGCCCCACTCAGGTAAGCCGATACCAGCCAAATGAGAATGTACACCGGCACCGCCACCAGCATGTACTGGGGCGGGTAAGCGCCCGGCACAAACTTGTGGTTGTTTTCCCAGTACGTTTTCAAAAAGTACATCCCAACCCACATCAGGCCGGCATCGAGCAGCAGCGGCGCCACCCGCACGGCCAACCGCTCCAGCACCGCCGCGCCCGCCCGCAACCAGATGGCGGCGTTGATGAGCAGCGAAAACAGGCCGGCCCGGCCCGGCGCAAAGTGCTTCCGGGCAAAAATTACCATGGCCCGGTAAAACACGAAAACGTAGTTTACGCTGGTGCGCTTGGTGCTTTCGCCCTTGTAGTGGATGATGCGGGTGCCGGGGAAATAATAATTTTTCCAGCCCCCGCGGGTCAGGCGGTACGACAAATCAATGTCTTCGCCGTACATGAAATAGGCTTCGTCGAGCAGGCCCACTTGGTCGAGGGCCGCTTGGCGCAGGAGCATGAAAGCGCCGCTCAGCACCTCCACTTCGTGGGTTTCGTCGGGGCTGAGGTAGCCGAGGTGGTAGCGCCCGAAAGTGCGCGAAGCAGGCAGCAGCCGCGCCAGGCCAAACATCTTGTAGAACGCAACGGCCGGCGTGGGCAGCGCGCGCTTGCTTTCGGGCAAAAACCGGCCCTGGCCGTCCAGCATCTTCACGCCCAGCCCCCCGCAGTCGGGGTGGGCGTCCATGAACTCGCAGCAGACCAGAAAAGTGTCTTCTTCCACCACCGTGTCGGGGTTCAGCAGCAGGTGGTACTGGCCCGTGGCTTGGCGCAGCGCCTGGTTGTTGCCTTTGGAGAAGCCGGGGTTGTCGCGGTTGGCCAAGAGCACCACCTCCGGAAAGCGCGTGCGAACCATGGCCACCGAGCCGTCGGCCGAATTATTGTCGACCACAAACACTTCCACCGGCTGGCCTAGCTTTTCCACGGCCCGCCGCACCGAGAGCAGCGCCTGCTCCAGAAAATAGCAGACGTTGTAATTAACAATAACGACGGAGAGCTTCACCACAATGGGCGAAATTACAGGCTTCCCCGGCATTGCGAGCACAACCGTACCGAATATCCTGCCGCTGGCTTGCTGGCCGCCGCGCAACAGTCTCGGGGCAGCTTCTTTGGCCCAGCAAAAAGCCCCGAATCAGCAGTGAATCGGGGCTTTTTGCGCTTGAATCTGGTAGGTGACTTACCGGGCCTGCCGCAGGCGGTCCACAATGCTGCGGCCCAGGGTGATTTCGTCGGCGTACTCCAGCTCGCCGCCCATGGGAATGCCGCGGGCAATGGTGCTGATGTGCACGTTGGGCAGGTCGCGCAGGCGGCGCGAGAGGTAGAAGGCGGTGGTGTCGCCCTCCATGGTCGGGCTGATGGCCAAAATGACTTCGCGCACTTCCGACTCTTCGGCCGAGGCGCGCTCCACCAGCGAGTCGATGTGCAAATCGGACGGCCCTACGCCCTCAATGGGCGAAATAACGCCGCCCAGCACGTGGTACACGCCTTTATATTGGCCGGTGTTCTCAATGGCAATGACGTCGCGCACGTCCGACACTACGCACACCAGGCTGTGGTCGCGCAGCTTGTTGGCGCAGATGCCGCATTCTTCCGAATCGGAAATGCTGTGGCAGGTTTTGCAATAAGTGATTTCGAAACGCATCTTGGCCAGGGCCTCGGCCAAGGTGGCCGTGGTATCCATTTCGGCCTTGAGCAGGTGCAAGGCCAGCCGGAGCGCGGTCTTGCGACCGATGCCGGGCAGGCGCGCCAATTCGCCCACGGCGTTTTCAATCAGTTTTGAGGGAAACTCCATTCAAAAAATGTGAAAATGTGCTGATGTGGAAATGTGCTGCATGAAAGGCGCAGTCAAAAACTTGCGCGCGTTTTCACCCCAACACCTTTGCACGTCAAATAACTTCGGCCGAAATGCCCCGGTCGTGAATGGCCGTGCACATCGGCTCGAGCTCCTCATAGGTACCGACTTTGACGGCGCACTTGCCCTTGTAGTGGATGAGCAGGGTGCATTGCTCGGCCTGCTCGGGCTGGTGGCCGCACACGTCAATCAGGGTTTTGATGACGTGTTCGAAGGTGTTGATGTCGTCGTTGTACACGACGAGGTTGCGCAGCTCGACTTCTTCTTCGAGCAGCAGTACCTCTTCATCATTCTCAATTTGCGGACGGGTGTTCATAGGGCAAATTTACGCAGGAAAGCCGGCGTTGGGCAGCAAGTAATAACTGTAAAACCCGCGTTTTCGTTTCGTTGCAATCTGACGATTCGCACATATTTAGCTTGCCCTACTTACCAGCAACAAAATGGCTCCCAAGCCATCCCCTTGCGCTGCGAGCTTCGCAGCGGCGGCCGCGTTATTGCCTTATTTTTGGCTCACCGCCCTGCGCCTGTCTCAACCGTTAGCGTTCCTGCCTTCGTAACGGGCTAACCGCCACCCTACGCTTTGCAATGCCCGTTCCCTCCCCTGACTTTAAAAAAGCCCTCAAGCGCCTCTCCGAGCCCGAAAAGGAAGCCTTACTGCTCCGCGCCGTGCGCCGCGACGCAGAGCTGTACGAAACCTTCCGATTTGAACTCCTGGCCGACGTCACCATTGGGCAAATACAGGAAGAAACCGCCGACCGCATCCACGAGCTGTTCAACGTGGCCGTTTCGGGCCGCTTGCTCAACCGCAGCCTGGTGAAAGCCGTCCGGGCCAGCGTGCAGGAAGCCGCCCGCGCCCGCCGCATCACCAAAAACAAGCAGCTGGAAATAGACCTGCTGGTCTACATCCTGCGCCAGTGCATCGACAATTACTCCGGGCAGTTCGATAGCGTCTACGACGGCTTCTACAACGCAACTGCTCGGTTGGCCGCCCGCGTGCCGGCGCTGGTGCTGAAGAGCTTGCACGAAGACCTTTGGGTCGAATACAAGTCAGAGTTCGACGACATTTTGCGCGAGCTACACAGCCGCAAAAAAAGCCACCACCTGAAATTTGAGTTGCCGCGTAGCTTCGAGATTCCGCACTAACCAACTACTTATCAACCCAACCGAAAACAAAAAGCCCCGCCATTGCTGGCGGGGCTTTTTGGTGCCTGGCTGTTATCTCAGCAAGGCGAGGGCAATTAGGAGTTCTTAGCGATGACGTTGAAGCTCAGTGTGAAGTCATCGTTGATGGCTTTGTCGCCGATGCTCTCGAAGAACGACTTCGAGCCGTACTTCAGGCCGAACTTGGTGCGGTCGATGGTCACGGTGCCGCTGGCCGAAGCCACGCCGTTTTTCACGCCGGCTTTGGCGGGGAAGGTGATGCGCTGCGTCACGCCCTTGATGGTCATGTCGCCGGCGATGGTGGCGTTGTTGCCGCTGGCGTCGCCTTTCAGCGGCGTTACGCTCACAATTTTAAAAGTCGAAGTGGGGTACGTAGCCACGCCGAAGAAATCATCGGCGCTCATGTGGCCCACGAACTTGGTGTGGCTTTCGGCATCCTTGATGTCGGTGGCCTTCATGGTTTTCATGTCAACCACCACGTTGCCGCCCACGATGGCGTTGCCTTTCACCAGCAGCTCGCCATCGGCGAATTGCATGGTGCCGTTGTGGCCGTGGGTCACGGCTTTGCCTTCCCAGCCCAGGGTGCTCAGCTGCGGCTGCAGCTTGTAGCCGGGGGCGTTGGCGGCCATTTTGGTGCTGTTATTTTTTTGGGCCGTAGCAACGGGGGCTGCACCAAGGGTGGCCACTACGAAGAGGGCGGGCAACAGAAACTTTTTCATGAGAAAAAAGAAAATGAAAAAAGGGGTATGAGGGAAAAACTGTACGGCGGAGCCGCAACGAAAAAATGTGCCAAACGGCATTGAATCAAGAAAACAGGCCTACTCTTCGGCTGAGCGAATTTTGTCGAGCAAGTGGTTGAGCTGGCGCAGCTCGGCTTCGCTGAGCCGGCTCATGTTGGCGTGTTCGAGCACGCCGGTAGTTTCGATGGTTTCGAGCAGGTCGAGCCCGGCTTGCGTGATGCGGATGTCGACGGCCCGGCGGTTGGCGGGGCACACGGTGCGCGTCACCAGCTTTTTCTCCTCCAGCCGGTCCACAATCCGCGAGGCGTTGCTGGTTTTGTCCAGCATGCGGTCAATCAGCAGGGCCACCGTAGCGGGCAGCGGATGCTGGCCGCGCAAAATGCGCAGAATGTTGAACTGGGGCAGCGTCAGGCCCAGGGGTTTGAACGCCGCGGCTTGGCGCAACTGCAGCCAGCCGGCCGTGAACACCAAGTTGATGTGGGCCTTTTGGTTCTCGTTGCGGAAGATGGGCTGCTTGATTTCGTCTTCGATGCGCATGGTAGGCAGAGGAATTGGATGCAAATATAATGTACATACATTTAATGTTGCAACACTGTTCCTGTCAATGATAGAAAAAATTATTTGCAGTAAAGTAATTACCTCGGCTGTGCATCTCCGAAAATCGCCAGAACACGTATTGCCGCTCATTCACCTTTTCCCCTCCCCATGAAACGCTTTTTTGCTTTGGTCCTCGTTGCCGGCAGCCTGGTTGCTGCGCCCCGTTTTGCGGCTGCCCAAGACGGCGGCTTTCCCGTGCAAACCACCGCCCGGACGCAGTTTGTGTTCAAGGACGGCGAAGTAATGCGCCGCGAAGGCACCCAACTCACGCCGCTCACCCAGAACGTGAAGCTGCGCAACGGCACCAAAATCAACTACAAGAACGGCATCGTGGAAATGCCCGCCGACAAAATCAACCCCCAAGGCAAAAAGCTCACCTTGCGCGACGGCGACTACGTGCGCGCCGATGGCGGGGTGGTGTTTGCCACGCCGGCCAGCGCGGCGGCGTCGCGCGGCGGAGCCCCGGCAGCCGGCGCCACCAAATTCGAGCCTTACGTGCAGCGCGGCCCCGGCTTCGCCGACCCGGCCATGCAAGTGACCTTGCTCACCAAAAAGGTGGACCTGCTGACCCAGAAAGTTAATTTGCTCAGCCAGGGCCGCACCGACCTGCCCGACACCAAAGCCATCGACGACCAGCTGGCCCAAGTAAACGCCCAACTGAACGGGCCTAAATAGCCGCGTTGCCGGCGAAGAAGACCTTTCCGTCGGCTTCGCGCACCAACCCGAACGGCTCGTCCTTCACCACCAGAATGCCGTCCAAATCGTGCACCTCGGCCAGGGCGCTGAGGTGCAGCGCGGCCGCTATGCCCACGCTGGTCTCGACCATGCAGCCCAACATGGGCAGCAGGCCGTGGGCGCGGGTGCGGCGCAGCAGGTCGATGCCGCGCCTGTAGCCGCCGGCTTTCATCAGCTTCACGTTCACGCCGTGAAACTGTTGGGCGATTTCGGCAAAATCCGCCGTGTTGGTGACGGACTCGTCGGCCAGCAGCGGGGCGCTGCTGCGGGGGCGCAGGTAGCGGTAGTCATCGGCCAGGGCGGCGGGCAGCGGCTGCTCCAGCAGGCGCAGGTTTAGGCCGGGCAACGTGGCCGCTTGCTCCAGGAAAAGCAGCACCCCGTCGGCGTCGGTCCAGGCCTCGTTGCCGTCTACCAGCAGGGCTTGGCCGGGCAGCACGCGCACCACCTCTCTCAATAAATCGAAGCCTTCGGCCTGGTTTACTTTCACTTTAAGCAGTTGAAAGCGGGCCGCGTTGTGCTCCTGCACGAATGCGGCCACCGCGCCGGGCGCCATGATGGGGAGCGTGAAAGCAGTGGGCACGGCAGCCGCCGGCGGAGGCACGCCCAGCCATTGCCACACCGGCTGCCCGGCGCGGTGCGCCAGCCATTGTACCAGCGCCGACTCTAGGCCAAAGCTGAGCGCATGCGCCACCGGATGCGCTGCGAATAGGCCATCCAATTCTTCCAGCGAAGCAACCCCGGCCAGCCCATTTGCCTGCAGCAGACCGAACTGCTCCTGCAGCAGCTCAGGCGACTCGTTGTAGCGCACATTCGGCGCGGCCTCTCCACGCCCAACGTGGCCTTGTCCGGCTACCTGCACCAAGAGGTTGGTTTTCACAGAAGAAGCATTTCGGGAAATTTTCCACTCGAAGCTGAGCGGTAAGGTGAGGGGTTGGACGGACCAGTCGAGCATATGGTAAAGTAACTGCACGCGGCGGACGGAGCCCCAAGACGCGAGAAAAAGCATATCTTATCCATCCATAGAGCAAACTCCTCCTTTAGCACAGTTGTTTTTCACAATTAGGCCAAAATCCCCAAAGAAAGACACAGCTACTGATGAGCTTTTCTGCATCATATTTCTTCTTGGTTCAAGTCAAAAAGCCCATAATCAATTTTTATTTAGTTTTCTGCATAAAGCTTCCTTTACTTCTCTTCCCTCCTGCTCAGTGGTTTGCTGCTGGCTGGTACGTCCCACCAAGCATTCGCTCAAAAGAAAGCCGCTGAAGCCCCTTCCTACTTGCCTTTCTTCACGGTTCAGGACAACCTGCTGGTGGTGCGCAACGGCGACAAGGCCAAGTCCCTCGATAAAGACATCACCCTGCCCAATGGCGTGCGGGTAGAGCACCGCTCGCAGTCGGTGCTGCTCACCAATGGCACGCGCATGCCGTTGCGAGAGGGCGACATGCTGAGCTTAAATGGCGAATTCATCCGCAAAGCTCCCACCCCAAGCGTGGTCGTGGCTACCACGGAAGCGGCGGCACCAGTGGTTGCGGCAGAAGCAGTTCCCGCACCCGCGGCAGTGGCCGCGCCTGTGGCGCCGGCTGCAGCGCCGGCACCGGCAGTTTTCACCTACCGGCCGGCCGCGCCGGTCAACGGGCGCCTCAAGGGGGTGGTGGAGTTGGGGGCCAGCGGCTTCAATCTGTTCATTATCCGAGTAGATGAGAAGCGCAACTGGAAGCTGGAAAAGTCGGAATTTGGCAACAGCCTCGTGATGGAAAACATGGCCACCGAGGCCGACGTTCGCCACGGCCTGAAGACGTACATCGGCCAGATGCTGGATTTCGGCGTGGCCGGCCGCGACATTCATTTTGTGGTTAGCTCCGGGGCCCTCATGGCTACGGGCACGCAGAGCATCATCAAGGGGCTGGAGGCCTTTAAGTATAAGGTGACCACCGTGACGCCGGAGCGCGAAGGTGTGTTGGGCTTGGTGGCGGCCCTGCCCACTGGCTACGCCGACAACGCGTTTGTGGTCGACATGGGCTCGGGCAACACCAAAAATGCCTGGATGGCCGGCGGCAAGCCCCACGTGGTGGACACGTACGGCGCCAAATACTACGAGCGGAGCATCGACGCCACCGCCGTGGCCACCGACGTGAGGGCGAAAGCGGTGCAAGTGCCGGCTGAGCTGCGCAAAACCTGCTTCATCATTGGCGGCGTTCCCTACGAGTTGGCCAAGGCCGGCCGCCAGGGCAAAGAGCCGTTCACCGTGCTGCGGGCGTCCGAAACGTACTCCCAACTGCCGGGAGCCAAAACCCAGGCCGGCCTCAACATTTATCAGTCGGTGGCCGGGGCCACGGGGTGCCAGCAGTTTGTTTTTGGCTACGACGCCAACTTCACCATCGGCTACCTGCTCACGCTGCCGTAGCCGCGCCCACCGCCGTACCGAAACGCCCCGTGCCGCCTGCGCACGGGGCGTTTTTGCTGTGCGCCGCTCCCGCGCCGGGCCGATGGTTGGGCTTGCTGGCTGGATAATGCCGTTCTTTATGCCCTCATTCCCGACTCCCGGCCGTTATTACTTGCATGACGAAATCCCGTTTACCCCTCGTTGCTTTCTTTTTCTTGCTCATTGCGGCCATCCTCACGGTGCTGGCTGCCAGAGACCTGGTGGCCCTGCCGGCCGCCGTGCCGGTGGCCGCTCGTTGGCTGGCGCTGCTGGCCGTGGCCGCCGCCGTTGCACCCCGCCGCTCGCTCACCCTCTGGATTGTGTTCAGCATGTTGGCCGGCATCGAGTTGGGCCACGACGCGCCCGGCGTTGCCATGAGCCTCAAAGTGCTCAGCGACGCGTTTCTGCGGCTGGTAAAGACCATCATTGCGCCGCTGGTTTTCGCCACGCTGGTGGTGGGCATTGCCGGCCACGCCGACCTCAAGCAAGTGGGCCGCATGGGCGTGAAAGCCCTGGTGTACTTCGAAATCGTCACCACGTTTGCCTTATTCATTGGCTTGGCGGCCATCAACCTCACCAAAGCCGGCGTGGGCATCAGCCAAGCCGGAGTGAAGGAAGAAACCCTGGCCGCGGCGCCCACCCAAACCGCGGCCGACATCATCCTGCACATTTTCCCTGAAAACATTGCCAAATCGGTGGCCGAAGGCCAGGTGCTGCAGGTGGTCATCTTCGCCATTCTGTTTGCCATCGGCCTGGCCCTCACGCCCGAACGCCCCCGCCGCGTGATGCTGGAAGTCTGCGAGAGCTTGTCGGAGGTCATGTTTAAATTCACCAACGTGGTGATGTACTTCGCGCCGCTGGGCGTGGGCGGCGCCCTGGCCTACACGGTGGGCAAAATGGGCTTTGCGCCGTTGCTGAATGCGTTCCAGCTCCTGCTCACGCTCTACGGCGCCCTCATTGCGTTTATCCTGCTCGTGCTGCTGCCGGTGGCGCTGCTGGCGCGCATTCCGCTGCGCCGTTTCATCGGCGCGGTGGCCGAGCCGGTGAGCATTGCCTTCGCCACCACGTCCAGCGAGGCAGCCTTGCCCCGAGCCATGGAAGCCATGGAGGCCATTGGCGTGCCGCGGCGCATCGTGGCCTTCGTCATGCCAACGGGCTACTCCTTCAACCTGGACGGCACCACGCTGTACCTGTCCTTGGCGGCGGTATTTGTGGCCCAGGCGGCGGGCGTGCCGTTCACCTTCAGCCAGCAACTGCTGATGGTGTTTACCCTCATGCTCACGAGCAAGGGCGTGGCCGGGGTGCCCCGGGCCTCGCTGGTTATTCTGCTGGCCACGGTGGCTTCTTTCAACCTGCCCGCGTGGCCCGTGTTCATCATTCTGGGCATTGATGCGCTGATGGACATGGCCCGTACGGCCGTAAACGTGCTGGGCAATTGCCTGGCCTCGGCCGTGGTGGCGCGCTGGGAAGGAGAGTTCGTGGACGACTACCGCGGCCCCGACCCAGCAGTGGTAGAATAGCACAACGGTAACAGTAGAAATTGAACGAAAACTGGTCGGCCGGTATTATGCCAATCACAGGTTATTTCCCTCCGCTCGCCGAGAAATGCCCGGCTTCTCGGCTCAAACCGCTAATTTAGCTCTCGCTACCCTGGTTGAAGTCATACTAACTCGACATTAGGTATTTTTTCAATTTTATACTTTTCTTTTCCGGCATTCCTTTTTATCTTCCTCCTATGAAACTAACTCGTCAACTCGCCCTGCTGGTTTTTGCGCCCGCTCTGTTGATGGCGCCGGCTTGTGTGTCGGTAAAAAATCAGATGAGAAGTACTCCCACGGCCACCCTGTCCAAGCGCCTGCCGGCCCTGGAAGTCCTGGCTGACCAAGGCCCCCTCGCCATGAACGACGGCGCTTTGCCCGAGGACCCGCTGAAGTTGTTTCAACAAGAATGCCGGATTAACCTAACCGAGCCCACCGACAGCGCCACCTACGGCTACGCCAAACTGGTGGTAAAAAAGGTGCGCACCGTGCGCACGGGTCGTGCAGTGCAGGGCTTTCAAGTGCTCACCTTCATGGTGCCAGCGGTGATGGGCATCCCCCTGGAGTGGTACAAAACCACCTTGCAGGCCGAAGTACAGGTAAGCGACGCCGCCGGCAACCTGCTGGGCTCGTACTCGGGCACCGGCAACTCGGAAGTGAAGGTGGCCATGTACCACGGCTATTCGCAAACCACGGCTCCTCGCCTGGCCGACGTCATTGCCCTGCGCGGCGCCATGGCCCAAATTCGCCCGCAATTGGACACCGCCACGGCGCGCTTGCGTCCGCTGCTGCTCGCCGGAGGCACCGTTGAAAATCCCACGCTGCCATCGTCTTCCACCGTGACGGGCAGCCGCTAGGCTTTTGTTTCGCTGATTTTTTAGCTGGCTTCGGGCCCGCAGTGCTTCTTCCCCTTGGCGTGGGCAAGAGGCGCTGCGGGCCTTACCTTTGGGCAACCATGGCCACGTCCTTTCCCTTCCGGTTTTCTGCTATTGTTTGCCTGAGCACGGCCCTGCTGAGCGGGTGCTGCGCCAACGATGTCTGCGAATGCAATGACGCCGACGCCGACACTGTTCGGTTTCGGTTTCGGTATTCGGCGGACACGACTGTTGCTGTAAACACTTTCAGGCCAGCGGATTTAGACACCATCACAATCGAAAGGTCACCCCTGCCCTACGACCCTAAAGTCAAGCCGGAAACGGTCGTGCTCTACCGCACTCCAGCCCAAGCCAATGACACGCTGGTTACGCTGGTGCTGAACAACAACGCGCCTTTTGCTCAGAAGCCCAACACCAAGCTCAATTCGTACCGGTACGTGGTGAGCTACCGTAAGAACCCTCCCGTAAAAGGCACTCCTACCACTGTTTTGGTGATTGACAGAGTGGAGCTGAGCGGTACTTTGGATGGTGACGGCTGCTGCACCTGCTACACCAACACCCGCAAAGCCATTTACACCAACGGAAACCCCGTGGTGCGGGAACTGCAACCGGGCGACGTCGTTGAAATAACCAAACCGTAAATTCAAGCACGCCCCTGCCTGGGGCGTCTTGCGTATAGTGCCTGCCGTGCTGCAACGATTGGCCGGAAATCCGTGTTTCTCGTCCCTATGCCTGCTGAACCTCTCTCGCCGGTAGCGCCGGTGGCTCCCGCCACACCGCGCCCTGCCGCGCCCTCTGCTTTTCCTTTTCGCTCCACGCTCAGCTTGGAGCCGCTCATTGCCTATTGGAAGGAGCGCGAAAATGCTAAAAATGCTGGCGTGGCCCTTCTGGCGCGCGCCATTGGCGAGCAAGTGGCCGAGGCCACCTGGTGCCGCGGGCCGCTCACCGACTTGTCGGTGCTGGAGTGCAACTGCGACTTGGTCGAAACCCTGATGCTGGCCGTGTTTCCGCCCGCTTCGTTTGCCACCGACATCAGCGGCGTGGTGGGGCCGTTTCAGCGGCGGAGCTTCTACTGGACGCGCCACTTTGAGGAGGTGATGCTCAACAAGGACCGCACCATCAAGCAGCCGCTGAACATCGACATGCAGGCCATGGAGCGGCAGTTGGGGCTCATGGCGTACCACCTCATCCTGAACAGGGTGTACGGGGCGGAGCTGCCGCCGCTGGGCACCATCGTGTTCACCGTACCCGACTATCAGATAGGGCTCTACCGCCACTACGGAGTAGATTTCAACTCCGATTTTGTGACGGTGAAAGTGGTGGGCACCGCGCCCGAGCTGAGCCCGGAGCAGATGGACACGCTGGTGCACAACCGCCACCGCCCGGAATTGTGGCGCTCGCTGTTGCCGCCCGAGTACTTCGAGTTGGAAGGCTTTAACCTGATTCAGTTGGTCGACATCACCGACCAGGAGATTTTATCGGAGCTGAAGTACGACCTGCTGGAGCGGGATGTGCTGCAAACCCCCGCGCGCTTTGAGCAGATTCAAGAGAAGCTGCGGGTGCTGTTTGCCCAGCCCGCCCTGCAGCTGGGCATAGCGGCCTACGACGAGAAGAAGCGCGCTTTCGTGGACTTTGGCCGCGAAATCAACCACAGCTTTCTTACCAAACAGGTACAGCATCAGTTGGCCAACAGCAGCTTCCGCCAGATTTACGAACGGCTGTTGCGCGAGCGGGAACCGCTGGTGCTGAAAGACGTGGCCACGGCCGACATCCCGGAGGACCTGCGCGAGCAAATCCTTAGCTTGGGCATTCATTCGGCCATTTTGGCGCTGCTGCCGTACGGCAACGACACGGTGGGACTGCTCGAATTGGGCACGCCCACGGTGGGGGCGCTCGACGAGTTCGACATGGACAAGGTGGCGCAGTTTGTGCCGCTGTTTGCCGTGGCCGTAAAGCGTAACGCCGAAGACCTGCAAAACCGGGTGCAAGCCATTATCCGGGAGAAATTTACGGCCATTCACCCCACCATGGAGTGGCGGTTTATGGACGCGGCCCGCAACCTGCTGACCCGGCTGGACGCCGGCAACCGCACGGCCGAGATGGAGCCCATTGTTTTCGAAGACGTGTACCCGCTGCACGGTTCCTGCGACATTCGGGGCAGCAGCACGGCACGCAACGAAGCCATCCAGGGCGACCTCATCGAACACCTCACCCTGGCCAACAAGGTGCTGAAAAAAGCGTCGGAATGCCAGCAGCTGCCCATTCTGGACGAGCTGAAATTCTATGTCTCCAAAAACCTGAAGCGCCTGCACGAGGGCATGCTCTCGGGCGACGAGGCCAACATTTACGATTCGCTGAAGCGCGAGGTGGAGCCCTTGTTTGAATACCTGGCCACCCACACGCCCGAGCTGCGCCCCATCATCACCAAGTACTGGAGCAACATCGACCCCAAGCTGGGCATCCTCTACAAGCGGCGCCAGGACTTCGAAGTGAGCGTGACGACGCTGAACGACGCCGTGAGCGACTACCTGGACGAGGAGGAAGAGAAGGCCCAGATGATGTTTCCACACTACTTTCAGCGCTACAAAACCGACGGCGTGGAATACAACATCTACGTGGGCGGCTCGCTGGTCGAGAACAAGCCGTTTGACTTGGTCTTCCTTAAGAACCTGCGCTTGTGGCAGTTGCTGACCATGGTGGAGGTGACGCGCCGCACGGCCGCCCTCAAGGAAACGCTGCCGGTGCCACTCGACACCACCCAGCTCATCCTCATTCACGGGCAGTCGCTCAGCATCCGGTTCCGGCAGGACGAGCGGCAATTTGACGTGGACGGCGCCTACAACATCCGCTACGAAATCATCAAGAAGCGGATTGACAAGGCCACGGTGGTGGGCACCGGCGAGCGCCTGACCCAACCCGGCACCATTGCGCTGGTGTACGCCCAAACCCGCGAGTCGGTAGAGTACCTCGAGTACATCGACTACCTGCAGGACCGCGGCCTGCTCGAACCGGGCGTGGAAGAGCTGGAGTTGGAAGAGCTGCAAGGCGTGAAAGGCTTGCTGGCTTTACGGGTGCGCGTGCGGTTGTAATTCCTCGACACGGCAGTCGGAAGCGTTATTTTCATGTGGGCCCGCCCCCCTCTTCTTCCATTTCTTGCTCTTCTTTGAGAAAGATTTTGAGGCCGGCCCGCAACAGCAGCAACCACCCCACGCCGCCGGCAAAGCCAGCCAGCACGTCGGTGAAGTAATGCACGTGCAGGTACACGCGCGTAAGCCCGATGAGCAGCGCCCACAGCATGAGCACGGCGCTCCAGCCCCAGCGGCCGTACTCCCGGCCCACAAGCCACGCCAAGCAGCCGTAGAAGGCAATGCTCATCATGGCGTGGCCACTGGGGAAGCTCAGGCCCATTTGAAACAGCAGCGCCGAAGTGGGCCGGGGCCGGTGAAACCACGCTTTGAGCAGCTCGTTGAGGGCCCAGCCGCCTCCCATGGCGATGAGGAGCGTCAGCGCCTGCCGGCCGTACCCATACCGGCGCATCCACCAAGGCGCGATGAGGCTGGCGGGAAAGAAAAATTTGATGGACCCAAAAAACGTAATGGCCTGCACAATGCCCGTGAGCATGGGAAAAGCCGCGCGCCACCGGTCGGCAACCGCAAAGGCTTGCTGGTCGAGCAATACGGTGGGCTGGCCAAACACCTCCCGGGCCAGGTAAAAGAAGGCTGAAAAAGCCATCACAAAAGCCACCACGGCACCTACTACTTCCAAAGTGAGCAAGCCGGCCAGGGCGGCAAAACGAGAGGGCGGTTTGGTCATTGGCAAGCACTCGGCCGGGGTGGGTGCGCCAGCACTGCGCACGAGCCGTTGTTGCGCTAAACGAAAAAAGGCCAACCCGGGATGGGTTGGCCTTCTAGAAACGTGCGCTCGGGGAGACTCGAACTCCCACACCTTGCGGAACTGCCGCCTGAAGACAGCGCGTCTACCAATTTCGCCACAAGCGCAGCAGTGGCCAAAAAGCCGCTCAACCCGTTAGGGAGTGCGGCCCGTTGATGGTGCAAAGATACAGCCCCAACTTGCAGCGGCGCAACATTTGAGGCAACATTTTCGCTCTTTCCTTGCTGGAAACGATACCGGCACTTGTTTCTCAGCCAGTTGTCCGGGCATTTTTTCCACCAGTCACTCGTTTTTTGATGACTCAATCTTCAGGCGGTCTTTCTAAGTTGCCGCCCGGCGCTGCTTCACTGACGGGCTTCGACCGCGTGGCCTGGTGTTATGACGCCCTGACCCGCTTGGTTTTCGGCAAAGCGCTGCAAAAGGCCCAACGGGCGGCGCTGGCAGGGCTGCCGCCTGGGGCGCCCCACGTCCTCATCCTGGGCGGAGGCACGGGCTGGGTGCTCACCGAAGTGCTGAGGCGAAGGCCCAACGCCACCGTGCTGTACCTCGAAGCCTCGCCCAAAATGTTGGGCCGGGCGCAAACCCGGCTTGCTCGGCAATTGCCCCAAGCAGCTTCCCAAGTGGAGTTCCGGCACGGCACGCAGGCGGCCCTTGGCCCGGCTGAGCGGTTCGATGTGTTGGTGACTTTTTTCGTGCTCGACTGCATTGCCACCACCGAAATGGATACGGCGTTGGCGCAGCTGCGGGCCGCTCAACGGCCGGAAGCGCCGTGGTTGCTGGCCGATTTCCGGCCGGCGAGCCGTGGCTGGCGCCGGCTCTTGCTTCGGGCCATGTATCGATTTTTTCGGCTCACGACGGGGCTACGGGCGGACGCACTTGTCGATTTTCGCAGGGCTTTGGGAGGCTTGGGACTCAGGCCGGTCAGCAGTTCAACTTTTTTTGCAGGGGCAGTGGAGGCGGTAATTTTTAACGAGAAGAGAATTTAGCCACCATGGATATTTAATAACAGATTCTCACTTCGTTAAAACATAATTTTACCCCTATTAACGTAGATTTATTGTGCGCAGGCACTCATTTTATTGTAAATTTTCCGCAACTTTACGTGGTCGCGTCGTTAGGTTACGCTTCAGCATTACTTGTTTTCCTATTATTTCTATCGATGAAGCACATTGCTACCTCTACTATCGTATTGGCACTGACGCTTGGAGGATTTGAGGCCGTAGCGCAGCAGAAACCCGTGGTCCAGCCGAAAGCTGTAGCGCAACCCAACAAGCCCGTAGTGCCCGCTAAGGCCGTGGTACAGCCCAAACCAGTTGCGCCACCCAAACCCGCAGTCCAGCCCAAAGCCGTGGCCCAGCCGAAAGCTGTAGTGCCACCCAAGGCCGTGGTGCCGCCCAAAGCCGTACCCCAGCCTACCACTGCAGTGCAGCCTACGCCCACCGCAACGCCGCCCGCCGCCGTAGTACCACCCAAGGCCGTAGCGCAGGCCACCCCCGACACAGGGCCAGCAGTACGCTACGCGCTGTCTTTTCCCAACGCGGTGCACCACGAGGCCCGCGTGACGGCCACCTTTTCGGGCTTGCCGAGCGGGCCGCTGCACGTGCGCATGGCCCGTAGCTCGCCGGGGCGCTACTCCCTGCACGATTTTTCGAAAAACGTGTACTACGTGGTGGCCACCGACGGCGGCAACCACCCGTTGGCCCTTAACCGGCCCGACCCCTATGGCTGGGATGTGACGCCGGGCACCGACGGCACGGTCATTTTCAGCTACACCCTCTACGGCGACCGCACCGACGGCACCTACGTGGGCATCGACCAGCAGCACGCCCACCTCAACCTGCCCGCTGCGCTGTGCTACGCCACCGGGCTGGAAGGCCGCGCCGCCGAGGTAAAGTTTGACCTGCCCGCCACCTGGAAAGTGGCCACGCAGCTGCGCCCGGGCGCCGACAAAAGCACCTTCACGGCGCCAAACATGCAGTATTTGATGGACAGCCCGGTGTCGCTGGGTGCCCAGCAAGTGCGCACCTGGCCCGAAGGCGACCAGACCATTGAGTTGGCCATGCTCTACCAAGGCACCACGGCGGAAATTGACGCCTTCGCCAAGAAAGTACAGCGGGTGATAAAAGAACAAAAGGCCGTATTCGGCGAGTTGCCCGTTTTTGACTTTGCGCGCTACACCTTCATTGCCGACTACTTATCGCAGGCCACCAAAGACGGCATGGAGCACCGCAACTCGACGTCGCTGACCAGCCCGTTTGCGTTGCGCGACGAGGATGGCACCAAAAACCTGGGCACGGTGTCGCACGAGTTTTTCCACGCGTGGAACGTGGAACGCATGCGCCCCCGCGATTTGGAGCCGTTCGATTTTCAGCGCGTGAACATGAGCGACGCGCTGTGGTTCGCCGAGGGCTTTACGCAGTACTACGGGCGGCTGGCGCTGCGCCGGGCCAAGCTGATTGAGGACGAGGAGTTTTTTGAAGACATCAGCAAGTGGGTGAACCTGCGGCAAAACAGCCCCGGCGCCCGCTACGCCTCAGCCATTGACATGAGCCGCCAGGCCGCTTTCATTGACGGAGCCGCCAGCAGCGCGCCCATGAATACGGTGAATACCAGCTTGTCGTACTACGACCAGGGCGCGGGCATTGCGCTGGTGCTCGACCTGCAGCTGCGCCAGCACCACCGCACCACCCTCGACAAATACATGCAAGCCGTGTGGCAGCAATACGGCAAAAAGCAGGAAGGCTACGCGCCCGCCAACCCCTACACCGTGCGCGACCTGCAGCGCGTGCTGGGCGAAGTGAGCAAGGACACGGTGTTTGCCAACCGATTTTTCCGGCAGTACGTGTACGGCCGCGAGCAGCCGCGTTTCAACGAGTCGCTGCTGCTGGCGGGGCTGGCCGTGGTGCCCACCCGCGCGCTGGGCGCGGCCCTGCCCCGCCAGGTGGAGTTCGACGAGGAAGGCCGGTGCATTGTGGCCTACAACACGCAGATTGGCTCGGGCCTGTACAAGGCCGGCATCGACCGGGGCGACCAGCTCATGGTGCTCGACGGCAAGGAACTGAAAAGCGCGGCCGACCTTGACGGCGTGATGCACAAGCACTCGCCCAGCGACGTGGTGTTTGTGAAGGTAAAAACCCGGGGCGGCGTGGAGCGCACCACGCAGCTCATCCTGGCCGAAGACCCCAACGTGCAGGTGAAGCCCGTGGAATCGGTGGAGAAAATGGTGTACTCCAACAACCAGAAAACGGTGCGCGAGGCGTGGCTGGCCAGTCAGGCCTCGAATTAATAGTCATTTAACCACAGGAGCCCCGGAGACTGGCGCCGCACTCTGCGCGCTGGTTGGCCGGGGCTTTTTTGTCGGGCTTAAAGCTAAGCAGCCCAATTGCCATATATCTTTACCTTTGGACCAATGAAGGTGCTTTTTATCCAAGCATTTATGGACTGTATACTGGCTGTGATTCTGACATTTTCTAAATAGTTTCTTATTTCCCACTCCTACCTTTCCATGGAAATTTTCGATAAGCTCACTAACGCGGCGAAAGACTTTTTCATTGAGCCCGAAGACGGCGCAGCCGCGCAAAGCGCCCCAGCAACCGCCCCGTTCGGTGCGCCTGCTCAAGCTGCGCACGCGGTTTCGGCTGCTCCTTTTGCGGCACCCACCGTGACCCAAGCCGAGCAGCGTCACCTGGACCACATTGCGGGCTTGCTGGCCGGCGACGGCAAGGACTTCGGGGCGTACATGAAAATGGTGAAGAGCATGGCCGCCGCCGGCATGTCGGGCCCATTGCTTTACCAAACGGCTTTCAACGCCTTTTCGGCCGTGAATGGCGGCACCGTGCCGGGCCTGTTGGCATCGGCGGCGCAGTTTGAGCAAGCCTTGGCCACCGACCGCGACAAAGTGCTGGCCCGCCACCGCGAAAAAATGGGCGAAGCCACCGTGCCCGGCGCGGCGGCCAGCACCGTGGTGCAACTCACGGCCCAGGAAAAGAAACTGGCCGCCGACTTGGCCGACCTCACCCGCCAGCTCCAAGCCAAGCAGCAGCAGTTGCTGCAAACCCAGCAACAATTGGCCGACGAGCGCCAGAAAACGCAGGCCGCCCTCGCATCCTACGAGCTGGCCAATTCGGCGGCTCTATCTGAACTCCAGGCGCACCACAAAGCGGCAGCGGCTTTTTTAAACGTTGGCGGCACCGCCTCCAAGTAAATTTTCTTTCCTGCATTCTGCAATGAATACACCTTTATTGGGTCCGCCCTCGCCGGCCGATGGCCTGCCATCCTGGCAAAAACCGGAGAAAGTAGCCGCCTGGCTTTTTGTGGCCTTGCTGGCGGGCATGGGCGTGTACTACTGGGGCCAGATTCTGCCGTACCTCATCGACATTGTCTTTGACACCGTGAAGCTGGGCATTGGGCTGGGCGTGCTGTTTGTGCTGTTTTTACTGGCCACCAACAAGCGCATACAGGCGGGGTTGTGGTACCTGGGGCAGCGCATTTTCCGCACGGCCGCCAGCTTATTTGTAAATACGGACCCTATCGGCATCATGGAGGCGTACATCTCGAACACCGAGAAAGAAGCCCGCAACATGGAGGAAGAAGTGGGCCACATCGAGGGCGCCAACCAATTGGTGAAGCGCAAGATGGAGGCCAACCGCACGCAAATGCAGGAATACCTGTCCTTGGCGGACTCGGCGTTGCGTCAGGGCGAGAAGGATAGCGCTGATAGCTATGCCAGCCGGGCCGCGCAGCTGGAGGACTATAACCGCCGGCTCACGCCCATGGCCACAACTACTGCGAACGTGACGTTGGTCATGCGCCAGATTCTGAAAGCCGCTCTGCGCCAGATTGACGGCAGCAAGTTCAAGGTCAACCTCTTGAAGGACGAATACGAGCTGGTGAAGCGCACCAGCTCGGGCATGCGCGCGGCGATGAACATCCTGCGCGGCGACCCCGACAAGAAGTACTTCTTCGACCTGGCCACCGACCGCGTGGCCCAGGACATGGCCCAGCAGCTCGGCCAAATCAAGCAGGCCATGCGCTACTCGCAAGAGTTCGTCAAGGAAATGGACATCCAGAACGGCGTGATGAGCGAGAAGGGCCAACGCCTGCTTGACAAATACCAGAAGGGCGAGTTCAGCGCCATCATGGACAACGAGCCACCGATGCGCATGAACGTGGCCGCGACCACCAAGGCCACGGACGATGCCTACGGCAAACTACTCGACTAAAGCCCCTCAGCCCAACTCATAAATTTTAACACCTTCCGACGTGCCCTTCCTGAAAAGGGAATCGACCAGAACTACAGTTTTCAACCCTTCACATGACCACTCGCGGTAAAGTTCTCATTGCCATCATCATCCTGGTAGGCTTGTATTTTGGCATCAACAAGCTCACTTCTAGCAACCTACTTTTCAAAAAAGCCGCCACCGAATCGGTGTTGCTCAACTCCATTGAGTTGCCGACGGCCACTGGCAGCAACGGCGTAAATACCGCGGTGCCATTGGCGGCTCTTCCTGGTACGGCCCCGGCCGAGAAGGGCACGCCGGTGGTGTGGGAGGTGATGGCCTGGAACAGCCAAATGGCCGGCATGCTGGCCAACGGCGGCCCGCGCAGCACCACCGGCTCGGCCATGGCTGCGAATGGTATTGACCTGCAGATTGTGCGGCAGGACGACGTGGCCAAGATGCAGGCCGACCTGGTGAAAAATGCGGCCGACCTCTCTTCTAATCCTGCCACCCCCGGTCTGATAGTGAGCATCATGGGCGACGGCCTGCCCGGTTTCTCGGCCGTGCAGGAGCAGCTCAAGAAGGCCGGCACGCAGCTGCAAATCATCCCCTATTCGGTGGGCAAATCGTTTGGTGAAGACAAGCTGATGGGCCCCAAAGAATGGCTCGACAACCCGAAAGCCGCCCTGGGCAAAACCATTGCCTGCTACCTGCGCGACGGCGACCAGAACATCGCCCTGAAGTGGTGCGCCGACAACGGCCTGAAAGTGAACCCCGACGAAACCACCTACGACCCCGAAGCCGTGAACTTCATGGCCGCTTCCGACTTCCTGGTCGCCGCCGAGAAATACATTCTCGGCAAGCCCGAGAGCCGCGACAAGATTGTGGACGGCAAGAACACCGGCGTGAAGGTGGACGTGGTAGCCGACGCCGTGGCCACCTGGACGCCCGGCGACGTGAACATCGCCAAGCAAAAAGGTGGCCTGGTCAGCATTGTGTCGACTAAAGAATATTCGAACCAGATGCCCAACATCATGGTGACCACCAAGCGTTGGTACGATGCTCACCAGAAGGAGGTTGAAGGCATCATGTTGGCCCACGCCGTGGCCGGCGACCAAGTAAAATCGCACCCCGAAGCCCTGGCCCGCGCCGCCGACATCTCGGCCGAAGTGTACGGCGACAAGGATAAAAACGGAGCTTACTGGCTGAAATACTACAAGGGCGTGGCCGAAGCCGACCGCAACGGCGACGTGGTGGAGTTGGGCGGCAGCAAGGTGTTTAACTTCAGCGACAACCTGAATCTGTTCGGCCTCAACGAAGGGGGCACCAACATCTACGCGTCGGTTTACAAGGCGTTTGGTGACGTGCAAAGCAAGCTTTACCCGAAGGAACTGCCCAGCTACGTGCCGCTGAACGACATGCTGGACCTGACACTGTTGCGCAACCTGCAGGCCCGCTACAAAGGCAAAACCGTGGCCCCGGCCGAAACCCAAAAATTTGCCGCGGGCGATGAAATCCGTCGCAACGTGAGCAAGCGCGCCTGGAACATTGAATTCAACAGCGGCCAGAGCACCTTTACCCCCGCCGCCGAGCGGGAGTTGAACCAGTTGTTTGACGACCTTGTGGTGGCCGGCAGTTTGAAAGTGGCCGTGCACGGCCACACCGACAATTCGGGCGACCCCGAGAAGAACCAACAGCTTTCGGAAGACCGCGCCATGGCCGTGCGCCAGTGGCTGGAGCGCAAAAGCAGCAGCGCCTTCCCCGATGGGCGCATCCAAGTATATGCCCACGGCGCCACCGAGCCGGTGATAAGCAACAGCACGCCCGCCGGCAAAGCCAAAAACCGCCGCGTCGAAATCGTGCTAGGCAGCTAAGGAAGAGGGCCGATTTTTTAAACCAGTAAGTCGAACGGAGCCGAAGCGTTTCCACCGCACGAGTAATCAGTTACTTATGTGGTAGATACGCTTCGGCTCCGCTCAGCATACGTCCTTGTTATCATTTCTCCTTCTATGCTATGATGAAAGACTTATTCGTGCCCAATGCCCAGCCGCGGCCCCCAGTGTTTTTCACGATGGTAGCGTGTCAGGTGTTGTTGTTGCTGCTGCTGTGGCTGTTTTATCCTTTGCAGCTCTTTCCAACGCTGGGCGAAGTAATCGCCTCTTTTAAAGAATTGGTGACGACGCAGGGCCTCATTCAGGAGTTGTGGGCCAGTCTCACGACGGCCTTGGGCGCTTTGGCTATCGCCACGGTGCTGGCGCTGGGCATCTCCTACCTCACGGCGCTGCCCTTCTTCCGGCCCATTGCCTACGCCGCCTCGAAAATGCGCTACCTCACCCTCACCGGCCTCACCTTTTTCATGGCCCTGTTGCTGAGCTCGGGCCAGCAGGTCAAGCTCGCCGTGCTCGTGTTCGGCGCCACGGTGTACCTGGTCACGGGCATGACGAGCGTGATTCTGACCACCACGCAGGAAGAAATGGACCACGCCCGCACCCTGGGCATGGGCGAGTGGCGCAGCTTTTGGGAAGTGGTGGTGCTGGGCAAGCTGGATGACATGCTCGAAGTCGTGCGCCAGAACTTCGCCATCGTCTGGACCCTGATTACGCTGGTCGAAACCCTCTACCAGTCCGAAGGCGGCATCGGCCTGCTGCTCTACAAGCAAAACAGGTATTTGCACCTGGATGGCGTGCTCGCCATTCAGCTCGTCATCCTCGCCGCCGGGGCCGCCCAGGACTACGTGTTCGGGCTCTTGCGGCGCATCTTCTTTCCTCACTCAGAGCTTAGCACGGCGAAATAATGACGGATTATAGCTACAAAGAACCAATTCTGAGCCTGCGGAACATTTCGATGCAGTTCGGTGGCGAAGTAATTCTGCGTGACATCAGCCTTGACGTGCTCAACGTGGTGCGGCCGGGCCTCAATCAGGGCCAGGTAGTGGGATTTTATGGCCGCTCGGGCATCGGCAAATCGGTGCTCTGCCGCATCATTGCAGGGCTGCTGCCGCCTAGCGCGGGCACCGTGCACGTGGCCACGCCCCAGCGGCCCGTGTGCCCCGGCGACGTCGGCTTCGTGCAGCAGCGCTACCCCCTGTTTAACCACCGCACCTTGCTCGACAACCTGCTGGTGGCCGCTGGCCGCAAACACGCTCCGGCCGAAGCCAAGACCCGGGCCGAGGACCTGCTCGCCCGCTTCGACCTGGCGCAGCACCGGCGGAAGTACCCGGCCCAGCTTTCGGGCGGACAGCGCCAGCGAGCCGCCATTGCGCAGCAGCTGCTCTGTTCCGAGCACCTCATCATTCTGGACGAGCCTTTCTCGGGTCTCGATATTGCGATGATTGACGAAGTAAAGAAGATTATCCACGAGGTGACCTCCCTGGATGAATTGAATACCGTGGTTATCGTATCGCACGACTTGGCCACCACCACGGCGCTTTCAGACACGCTCTGGCTACTGGGGCCGGAGCGCGACGCAGCCGGAGAATGCATTGCCGGGGCCACTATCGGCAAAAAAAACCAGTACAATCTGGCCGAAATGGGGTTGGCCTGGCAGCCTGGCATCCAGGCCAAGCCGGAGTTTGTTCAGCTGATTGAGCATTTGAAGGACGAGATTCGACGCACCTAGCGCAGCGGCCGTACTATCTGGCTACCGATTTTCCATTTCGCCCGTCTCATGGCCAAACGCATTTCTTACCTCCGCAACGAAGCTTTGCCCACGGTACGGCCCGGGTATCCCGGCAACAAGCTGTTCGGCAACGAATTCGCCAACGGCGAGGACTTGTTTGAGCCCAGCTTTGGCACCGTGTTGAAATGGCAGCTGGCCACCAACCCGCAGAAAGAGGAGAAAAAAGCCGACACCTGGGCCCCGACTGTGGTGGACTGCACCGATTTTCTGCGGAGCAAGGAGGACGGGCTGGTGTGGCTGGGGCATGCCTCGTTTGTGCTGCGCATTGCGGGCATCACGCTCCTGTTCGACCCGGTGCTATTTTCTTCCCTGGGGCTGCGGCGGCGCCACGCCCTGCCCTGCCGCCCCGAGGACTTGGTGGGCATTGATTACCTGCTGTTGAGCCACGGCCACCGCGACCATTTGGACGAAAAATCCATTCAGCTGCTGGCCCGTCAAAATCCGCAACTCCGGGTGCTGTCGTCGTTGCGGATGCAGCCGTTGCTGCGCGGCATGGCGCCCGGCTTGGTGGTGCAGGAAGCCGGCTGGTGGCAGCAATACGACCTAGGCCCGCAAGCTCCTCTTGAAATCACCTACCTGCCCGCCGCCCATTGGCACCGCCGCGGCCTGGCCGACATGAACCGGGTGCTCTGGGGCAGCTTCCTGATTCGGGCCCAGGACAAGCTTATCTATTTCGCCGGCGACACAGCCTACGCCGACCATTTCGAAGCCATCGAAGCCCGGTTTGGGCCCGTCGACATCGTGCTGATGCCCATTGGGGCCTATAAACCGGCTTACATGATGAACAAAAGCCACGTCAACCCCCACGAAGCCGCCAAGGCCGCCAACGTGCTGCGGGCCGGCCACGTGGTGCCCATGCACTACGGCACGTTCGATTTGTCGGACGAGCCCGCTTCGGAGCCGCTGCGGCAACTCACCGAAGTGGCGGCCGGCGGCATGCTGCGCGGCGAGCTGCACGCGCCGGCCGTGGGCCAAGTGATGCGCTGGCAGGACTGGGAATAGGTTTTAGGGGGAGAGGGTATGAGGGTGAGGGGGCATGAGTTATTCTAACGACCTTTGTCCCTGCTTCAATTTCCAAACTTCTCCCCTCACGCCCTCTTACCCTCATCCCCTCCCACCCCAATAAATGTCCCCAACGTTAGTTCTCAGCCTGGTAGCGGGCTACTTTGCCGTTCTCATCGTCATTGCCATCCTCACTTCGCGCGGGGCCACGAGTGAGAGCTTCTTCGTTGCCAACCGCAACGCGCCGTGGTACATGGTGGCCTTTGCCATGATTGGCACTTCGCTGTCGGGCGTCACGTTCATTTCGGTGCCGGGCAACGTGTACGGGAAAAGCTGGAGCTATTTGGCGGTGGCCCTGGGGTTTGTGGCTGGTTATGTGGTAATTGGCACGGTGCTCATGCCGCTGTACTACCGGCTGCGGCTGGTGTCCATCTACTCGTATCTGGACCAGCGGTTTGGCTATTGGAGCTACAAGACGGGCGCGCTGTTCTTTCTGATTTCGCGGTCGTTGGGTTCGGCCCTGCGGCTGTATTTGGTGGCGGGCGTGCTGCAACTGGCCGTGTTCGACGCCATGGGCGTGCCGTTTGCGGTGACGGTGGTGGTGAGCATCCTGTTCATTTACCTCTACACCTTCAAAGGCGGCCTCAAAACCATTCTCTGGACCGATACTTTCCAGACGCTGGCCATGCTCAGCTGCGTGGCCCTGAGCATCTACTTCATGGCCGATGCGCTGAACTACTCCTTCAAGCAGCTCATCGACTCGGTGCGCGAAAGCCCCATGTCGCAGGTGTACTTCTCGGACGTGCGCGACGACAAGTTTTTCTGGAAGCAGTTTGCCTCGGGCATGTTCATCACCATCGTGATGACGGGCCTCGACCAGGACCTGATGCAGAAAAACCTGAGCTGCCGCAGCCTCGGCGAGGCCCAGAAGAACCTGTTCTGGTTCACCCCGGTCATCGTCAGCGTCAACATTCTGTTCCTGACGCTGGGCGTGCTGATGTACCAATACGCCGAAGCCCGCGGCCTGCAGCTCACCCAACTGCCACAACTTTTAAACCTCAAAGGCGGCCTCGATACCGATAAAGTGTTTCCGTTTTTGGCCACTACGCAGTTCTCGTTGGCCGCCGGCATCATCTTCATCTTGGGCATCATTGCCGTTACCTACGCCTCGGCCGACTCGGCCCTGACGTCCTTGACCACGTCTTTTTGCGTCGATTTTCTCGACATCCAGAAGTACAGCGAAGCCCGCCAGACCCAACTGCGGCAGCTCACGCACCTGGGCTGGTCGGTGGTGCTCATCGTCATCATCCTCATTTTCCGGGCGCTCAACAAGCAGAGCCTGATTGATGCCGTGTACAAAGCGGCGGGCTACACCTACGGGCCGCTGCTGGGCTTGTTTGCGTTCGGCATCCTTACCAGCCGGCAACTGCGCGACCGGCTGGTGCTGCCCGTGTGCGTGGCGGCGGTGGGTCTCACCTACCTCATCGTGGACAACTCGGTGGAGTGGCTCAACGGCTACAAGTTTGGCTTTGAAATTCTGCTACTAAACGGCGCGTTGGTGTACCTGGGCCTGCTGGCCATCTCACGGCCGGCCAACGCCGTGAACCCTGCCGTTCCCGCTACGGTTTAACCCTAGTATATGACCTCTATGAGCAAAACTATTTTCTCGCTGCTATTCGTGTTGGCCGCCGCTCCGGCGGCGTTGGCGCAGCAACCCGCTCCCGCCCAACAGACCATTGTGCTGAAGCCCGGTCAGATGCAGGTGCAGGCCAACCCGGCCGCCAACCGCCCCGACCGCGCCCCCGTGTACCCCGGCGGGGCACAAGCCCTGGGCCTGTTTTTTCTGGAGCACATAAAATATCCGGAGGCGGCACGCGTCAAGCAACTCAGCGGCACGGTGCTGGTGACGGCCACGGTGAACGCCGACGGCTCGGTGACCAACCCGGTGGTGGCCAAGTCGCTCTCGCCCGAGTGCGACGCCGAAGCCCTGCGCGTGGTGCCCTTGCTCACGGGCTGGCAGCCGGCCATGCGGCGCGGGCGGCCGTTGCCGGTGCTCATTCAGCTGCCGGTGCCGTTTGGCGGGGCTGGCGAAATTAAAATTGAGCAAACCGGACGCAAGCCCGGCGAATAAGTGGTTTTTAGTTGTTGGTTGTCGGTTGCTAGTTGTCAGTATCGAATTGCTGACAACTAG